>JASFLG010000262.1:0-6500 GCA_050118205.1 Pseudomonadales bacterium | reverse complement strand
GCTTGCGCGCGTGTCGCTGATTGCGGCGCTGGTCATTGCGTCGTTCGCCGCTCACGCGGACGTCTTCCGTCCCGCTTACCTGGAACTCCGTGAGGCCCGGGACGAAAGCTACGACGTCACGTGGAAAGTACCGGCACTCGGCAACGACCGCCGCCTGGCGGCCTACGTCGAGTTTCCCGCGAGCACGCGCTACGTGACCGACCCGCGGGTCGTCGTGGTCGACGGCGCCTGGGTGGAACGCTATCGCATCGAGCGGCCGGGCGGTCTGGTCGGCGAAACGGTGTCGATTTCCGGAAACGCCGTCGGCGTCACCGACGTCATCGCCCGCGTCGAACGCCTGGATGGCAGCTCGCAGGTCGAGCGCCTGTCGCCGGAGCGCCCGCAGTTCGAGGTGCTGCCGCCCGCCGGCAAGGTCGAGATCGCGTGGGCCTATTTCGTCATGGGTGTCGAGCACATTCTCGCGGGCATCGATCACCTGTTGTTCATTCTGGCCCTGCTGCTGATCGTCGACGGCATGCGCCGCCTCGTCATGACGATCACCGCCTTCACGGTCGCGCACAGCATCACGCTGGTGGCGGCGACCCTCGGCTGGCTGCACGTGTCCGGCCCGCCGGTCGAGGCCATCATCGCGCTCAGCATCGTGTTCGTCGCCTCGGAAGTCATACAGCGCTTGCGGGGCAGGGACCCGCTGACGGCACGCGCGCCCTGGATCGTCGCGTTCAGCTTCGGACTGCTGCACGGCCTGGGATTTGCCGGCGCGCTCGCCGAGGTCGGCCTGCCGCAGGTCGCGATTCCCGTGGCGCTCCTGATGTTCAACGTGGGCGTCGAGGTCGGGCAGCTGGTGTTCGTCGCCGCCGTCGTGGGCCTGCAGGCGCTGGTCGCCCGGCTGGTTGCCGTGCGCGGCGACTGGATCACGGCAGCCACGGCCTACGGCATCGGCGCGGTTGCGGCATTCTGGACGATCGAGCGAGTGGTCGGCTTCTGGGGTTAGTTCCCTGTGCATATAATGCATCGTGGCCGGGCTGGACGCCGCGCATAGACACGAACGTCTGCGCCAAGGAAGGGCTTCACGTATGAAATCCACTATTTCCAGCGCTTCGCTGACGTTGCTGTTCCTGCTGTGCGTGCCCTGCGCGTCCGCGTTGGCACAGGTGGAGGTGACCGTCGGTGGTGTCGACTTGGAGTCGGAGGCCGGCGTGCCCGGCGTGCTTGGCGACGTCGACGACGGGCTCGAGGAATCGGTCGATGTGCGCAAGGAGGGCAAGGAGCGAAGCTGGGAGCCGGTCGTCGCGCCAATGCCGTCGCGCAACCCCGTATTCGGCTGGATGCTCAGTGTCCCGGCGATGCTGATGTACAAGCCGTCGTTCGCCATGCCGGACGACAAGGTGTGGATTTCGGGCCTGTTCGGCTTCTACGCGGAGAACGAGAGCTGGGGCGGCGGGCTGTTGCAGCGCATGAGTTTCGGCGGCGACCGGTGGCGCGTGATGGGTGCGCTGTTTCATGCTGAGATGAACTACCGGTACTACGGTATCGGGGGCGGCCCGTCGATCGTGCTGGACCAGGGCATGGACCTGGCGCTCGTGGAGGGTTTGCGGCGGATTGCGCCCAACCTGTACCTGGGACTGCGGGCCGTGTACGCCGAGACCGACGTCGGTCCGCAGCTGCCGGACACCAACCTGCCACCAGGGCTCGACCCCGATCTCCTGAGAGTGAACCTGACGCTTGCGACGATTGCGCCACGGCTGCAGTACGATACGCGCGACAACGAGTTTTATCCCCGTTCCGGCTTGCTGATCGACGCGACGGCCGCGGTGAGCCGCGACGCAATCGGCGCCGACCTCGACTACGAGCGCTACGACGCGTCGATGAATCACTACCTGCCCATTGGCAACGAGGGCGTGCTCGCCAGCCGGATCGCGACGCAGTACACGTCTGAGGATACGCCCTTCTTCCTCTTTCCGGCGTTCGGCCAGGGTGCCGATCTGCGCGGTTACCAGATGGGATCCTACCGAGACCGCTTCCTGGTGGCGGCGCAGGCTGAATACCGTCATCGCTTCACCAACAGGATCGGTGCCGTCGTCTTCGGCGGCGTGGGCAGCGTCGCGCCGGACTTCGCCGGCTGGGAAAAGACCCTGTGGTCGGCGGGCGCCGGTTTTCGTTTCGTGCTGGCGCCGAAGAACGACATCAGCTTGCGCGTGGATGTCGCGCGCGGCCGCGACGAGACCGTTTACTACGTCGGCGTCGGAGAAGCGTTCTGACAGACAATCAGAAGACAGTTACCTCGGGCGGCGCCGTGGATTTGTGATTTGTTCTCTAATCGCCTCAGAATCGCTTAGAATCCAAGTACTCTCACTCTTATGCTCAGCCGAGCCCAGGTGAAACGCAACTCCCTGTAATGCGGGTGTAGTTCAATGGTAGAACCTCAGCTTCCCAAGCTGATGACGTGGGTTCGATTCCCATCACCCGCTCCAGCCATCCGCGCGTGAGTACGGCACCGCTGTCCGGGTCTCCTATGGCAACCCGGCCACCTGGTCACTGCTGAGTCACCTCCTGGTAGTCCCCGGCCCGCAGATAGGCGAGCTCGCGGAGCAGGCTGATGGTCGGACGCATGGCAAAGAAAATCGAGCCAATCAGGAAGAGCCAGGTAGCCGCATACGTCGTCTCGGATCGAAAGAAGAGGATGCTTCCGACGATGAACAGCAGCGCGGCAATGAAATCGACGGTCGTATAAGCAACGGCGTACGCCGCGTGGATCTTCCTGTGCGCTTCGCTGCGGGTGTGGTTGTCTGGATCGAATAGTCTCAAGAGTTGCCTCCCTAAGACGTGGTCAGCCGCCGGGTTCCAGCCGCTCCTCCAGCTTCAGCACCCGTCGGGTGGTCTCCAGCACCGAGTCCGGATTGAGCGACAGCGAGTCGATGCCTAGGCGCACCAGGAACTCGGCCACCTCCGGATAGTCGGACGGCGCCTGGCCGCAGATGCCGGAGTAGCGGCCGTTGCGCCTGGCACCGGTCACCGCCAGCTCGAGCATCTTCATCACCCCCGGGTCCCGCTCGTCGAAGTCGAAGGCGACGATCTGGGAGTCCCGGTCCACGCCCAGGGTGAGCTGGGTGAGATCGTTCGAGCCGATGGAGAATCCATCGAAGTGCTTCGCGAACTCGTCGATCAGGATCACGTTGTTCGGGATCTCGCACATCACGTAGATCTCTAGACCGTTCCCGCCGCGCTCGAGACCCTCCTCCGCCATGCTGGCGATCACGGACTCCGCCTCGGGGATGCGCCGGCAGAACGGCACCATGATCTTCACGTTGGTCAGGCCGAACTCGTCCCGCACCCGCTTGAGGGCCCTGCACTCCAGCGCGAAGCCGTCCCGGTACGCTGGATGTCCATAGCGGGAAGCGCCGCGGAAGCCGAGCATGGGGTTCTCCTCCACCAGCTCGAAGTCGTCGCCACCGGTGAGCGCCTTGTACTCGTTGACCTTGAAGTCGGACAGGCGGATCACCACCGGACGCGGGTAGAACGCCGCGGCGATGGTGGCCACCCCTTCCGCGAGCCGGGACACGAAGAACTCGGCCGGCTCGGCGAACGCGGCGGTCGTCTCCAGCACGCGCGCGCGCACGGCCGGGTCCGAGAGACGCTCCGGATGCGCGAGCGCCATGGGGTGAATGCCGATGTATTCGGTTATGATGAACTCGAGCCGGGCGAGACCCACCCCGTCGTTGGGAATCATCGCGGTCTTGAACGCCACGTCCGGGTTGCCGACGTTCATCATGATCTTTGTGCGCGGCCTTTTCAGGGTGTCCAGCGCGGTCACCTCCTTCTCGAAGTTGAGCTCACCGGCGAACACCTTGCCCGTCTCTCCGCCCGCGCAGGTCACCGTGACCAGCTCTCCATCCTTGACCCGCCGGGTGGCATCGTCGCTGCCAACCACGGCGGGAATACCCACCTCGCGGGCGACGATGGCGGCATGGCAGGTGCGGCCGCCACGGTCGGTGACCACCGCTGCCGCCTTCTTGATCACCGTCCCCCAGTCGGGCGAGGTGGTCTCGCTGATCAGAACGTCGCCGGCCTGAAAGCGCGTCAGGTCGGCGGCACTGGTAATCACCCGCGCGGTGCCCGCCGCCACCGCGGTACCGACGGCGCGACCGGTGACAAGGGGCTCGCCGCGCTCCTCGACCTTGTAGCGGACCAGCTGGTTGGGATCCTGTCGCGAGGCCACCGTCTCGGGACGGGCCTGCACGATGTACAGCTTGCCGTCCAGCCCGTCCTTCGCCCACTCCACGTCCATGGGGGTAGGCCGGCCGGCCAGGCCGCTGTAATGCTCCTCGATGCTGAGCGCGTAGCCGGCTAGCTCGAGCACCTCCGCATCGGTGAGCGCGAACGTGCGCTGCAGCCGCTCCGGGGTCGGTTCGTTCACCGTTTCGCTGCCGAGCCGCTTGCGGCCGCAGACCATGCGCAGCATCTTGGACCCGAGCTTGCGGCGCAGCACGTACTCGTGACCCTGCCGGTAGGTCGGCTTGTGCACGTAGAACTCGTCCGGGTCCACCGTGCCCTGCACCACGTTCTCGCCCAGACCGTAGGCCGCCGTGAGCAGAACCACGTCCGGATGCCCGGACTCGGTGTCGATGGTGAAGATCACGCCGCTCGAGGCGAGGTCGGCGCGCGCCATCTTCATCACGCCCACAGAGAGGGCCACCTTCAGATGGTCGAAGCCGAGATCGTGCCGGTAGCGGATGGCCCGGTCCGTGAACAGGCTCGCCAGACAGTGCCGGCAGGATTCGAGCAGCGCCTGGGCACCGGCCACGTTCAGAAACGTGTCGTGCTGCCCGGCAAAGCTGGCCTCGGGCAGGTCCTCCGCGGTCGCCGAGCTGCGCACGGCCATGCGCACGTCCGCCCCGTACTCCTGCTGCAGCGCCTCGTGCGCCTCTTCCAGCGCATCGGCCGCGGCATCCGGGAACGGCGCCTCGTAGAGCAGCTTCCGGCAGCGCCGGCCACCATCCGCCAGCGACGTCACGTCGGTCACGTCGGTCGCTGCCAGAATCGAGGTGAGCTCGTCGCGGATGCCGGGAGCGTCGATGAGCTCGTGATAGGCCCGGGTGGTCAGCGCAAAACCGTTCGGCACCCGCACACCGCGGGCGGTGAGCTCCCGGTACATCTCGCCGAGCGAGGCGTTCTTGCCGCCCACGTCGAGCAGGTCCCCATGGCTGATCTCCTCAAACCAGCGGATGTATCCGTCGTTCGCACTCATGGGCGCCTCCAACACGATTGCCAGTGATGGTCCAGCATAGGCGATACTCCCTGACCGTAGAGCCGGTCCATGCATTTTGAGTGAGGATACTGTCATGCGCATAGGAATGCCGAAGGAAATCAAGCCGGACGAGTATCGCGTCGGCCTCGTGCCGGCCAGCGTCCGGGAGGCCGTCCACCACGGCCACGAGGTGCTGGTGCAGCGCGGCGCGGGTACGGTGATCGGTCTCCTGGACGAAGACTACGAGCGCGCCGGCGCGACCCTGGTCGAGGATGCCGAGGCGGTGTTCACCGGCGCGGAGCTGATCGTCAAGGTCAAGGAGCCGCAGAAGCCGGAGATCGCCATGCTGCGCGAAGGGCAGATCCTCTTCACCTACCTGCACCTGGCACCGGACCCCGAGCTCACCCGTGCCCTGATGGCGACCGGCGCCACCTGCATCGCCTACGAGACCGTCACCAACGACCGGGGCGGGCTACCCCTGCTTGCACCCATGAGCGAGGTGGCCGGTCGCATGTCGGTGCAGGCGGGAGCCCACTGCCTGGAGATCGAGCAGGGCGGCCGCGGCATGCTGCTCGGCGGCGTTCCGGGGACATTGCCGGCCAAGGTCGTGGTGCTCGGCGGCGGCGTCGTCGGTACCAACGCGGCCCGGGTGGCGCTGGGCATGGAGGCGGATGTCACCATCCTGGATCTGTCGCTGCCGCGGCTGTCGGATCTCGACCTGCACTTCGGTCCGGCGCTGAACACGGCGTTCTCCACCGTGGACATGGTCCATCGGCTGGTGGCGGAAGCGGACCTGGTGGTGGGCGCGGTTCTGGTGCCGGGCGGCGAGACGCCGAAGCTGATCACCGAGGCCATGGTGCGCGACATGAAGAAGGGATCCGTGATCGTCGACGTGGCGGTGGACCAGGGCGGCTGCGCAGAGACGACGCGGCCCACGACCCATTCGAATCCCACCTTCACGATCCACGAGGTGGTGCACTACTGTGTGGCCAACATGCCCGGAGCGGTCGCGCGCACCTCGGCTTTTGCGCTGAACAACGCCACCCTCCCGTTCACTCTCGCCATGGCTGACCAGGGGGTGGAAGCAGCGCTCGCCCGGGACCACCACCTGCTTGCCGGGCTGAACGTCTACCAGGGTCGGATCACCTACGAGGCGGTGGCCCGGGGCACCGGCGAGCCCTACACGGACCCCCGGCGCCTGCTCGGACGATGAGCCACGCGGCACGTTCGGGCGCTCAGATGCCGTTTTCCCGAC
>JASFLG010000261.1:0-6508 GCA_050118205.1 Pseudomonadales bacterium | reverse complement strand
TCGTGGCCGATCAGGTGGGCTCGGCCGGCGCCGAGCTGATCGATGAATGCCAGCACGTCGCCGGCGATGGTCTCCAGCGTGTAATCGCGGTCTCTCGGCTGAGAGCTCGGCTCGTAGCCGCGCAGCATCACCGAGACGGCGTGATAGCCCGCCTCGGCCAGCTTCGGGAGCTGATGACGAAAGGAGCGCGCGTTGTCGGGAAAGCCGTGCAGGCACAGAACCAGCGGGCCTGCGCCGACGGACAGGGCGGTAAAGCTCAGATCGCCGTGGGTCAGGATCATCCTGCTGGTCTGTGAAGCCAAATCAGTCCGCCATCCACTCCCGGACGTGGTCGACCACCTTCTCCGGGACTTCCAGCGGCAGCAGGTGCCCACCGTCCAGCTCCGCGAACTCCCCTCGGGGAAAGAGCTGTACCACGCGACGGACGAAGTCCTCCGGCAGGAACCCGCGCACCGCCCGCGTCACCCTGACCGGAGCCTGCACCTTGGGGGCATAGTCCAGCGGCCCCAGGCTTCCCGTGGTCCGGAAGATGTGAGCCTCCACCTCGGGTGGGCACTTCAGCACCACCGAGCCATCCGCCTGACCGGCGAGTCCCTCGGCGAGGTACAGCTCGAAGGCGTCCGGATCCCAGGCCGCAAACAGCGGCTTGTCCTGCCAGGCCGCCCGGGCTTCATCTCTGGATGCCCAGACCGCGCGTCGACGCAGCGTCTGCTCGACCAGCCCCTGCCCGCCGGGGCGCCCCTCGGAGGGGATCGGATACCCCAATGCCTCGGCGAGCTCCGGGGTCGGGTGGATGGGCGGGTCCAGCATGAGCAGGCGCTGAAAGAGCCCTGGATGCTGAGCCTCCGCTGCGGCGGTGATGATGCCGCCGAAGGAGCTGCCCAGGCCCAGCGCGATGGCCCGCTCGCCGGTTTCTTCGAGCACCTGCGCCGCCACGCTGGCCAGGTCGCTCACGAAGAAGTTCCAGTCGTAGTCTTCCGGCACCGTGAGGTGCGCCGAGTCGCCATGACCGCGCGCGTCGACGGCGATGACACGAAACGACCGGCACAGCTCACGGGCCACGAGCGCCCAGGTGGCGGCGCAGAGACCGTTCGCGTGGTGCAGCAGCGCGACCGGTCCGTCGCCGCCGAAATCCCAGCCGGCGATCTCGATGTCACCTCCGCGGGGCGAAGGATTGGTCACGCGCCAGCGGCGCGGCGCGGCAAGTTTCCTGACGTCGATCACTTCAACCCTGTGTGCTTCGCATCGCTATGTGCTTGATCCGCATCGAGAACGGATCATTCTAGGGAATCCGGCGCAGCGGGCAATCGGAACCGGGGCGTCGTTGACATGCCGGTCCATAGGAGCGAGATTCGGGCCATCAGAATGGGAAGAGAGATCCATCATGGCCAAGCTTTCAGACAGCCCCAATACCGTAAGCAACCTCGAGACCCTGCCCATGGAGGGCGTGCACGACGAGGAAGGCCTCGTCCGCTATGAGACCGCCTTCGGCGAGCATAAGAAGGTCTGGGCCGAGATCCTCGAGGAAAACACTCAGCGCATCACCAGCGGCAGCTACTCGCTGCACTGGATGGACACGGACGGGGTGCAGTGGGGCAAACGTGCGAAGCCTTCGTCGCGGGGCCTCACCTATGTGGACGTGAACCGGGTGAAGAACAGCGGTGAGATCCCCACCATGGCCACCTGGAAGAACTTCACGCCCCGCGGCTCCATCCGCGAGCCCTACGCCGGGCGCTTCCCCATCGTCGACTCCTACGACGTGCTGAACCGCGCCGGTCTCTGGGCGGACAACGTGGAGACGCTCTATGAGGAGGCGAAGGCCCGGCAGTGGAACGCCACCCGCGACATCGCCTGGTCCGAGCTGAACACCCTGCCGGACGACCTGGAAAAGGCCACCTGCCAGCTCTGCACCTTTCTCACCGAGGTGGAGTTCGTGGCCGGCGACTTCCCGTCCAAGTGGATGGTGCGGATCCCGCAGGACTTCCTCGAGGTGAAGAGCTTTCTCTCCACGCAGATCATGGACGAGGCCCGGCATCAGGAGGTCTTCCGCAAGCGGGCGCTGGCCGGCGGCGGTCTTCTGCACGCTTCGCCGGGCTTCGAGTGGGCGCTGCAGGCCATTCTCGAGGCCCCCACGCACACCATGGGGACCTTCCTGCTGAACCTGCTCGGCGAGGGCCTGGTGCTGTCCATCTTCCGCTCCGGGGAGATGATCGCCAAGACCCAGGTGGACAAGGAGATCTTCCGGCGCTGCCTGCAGGACGAGGCGCGCCACGTCTCCTACGGGGTCATGCAGTTCAAGTACTTCCTCGACAACCACCCCAACCCGGATCAGGCGCTGGAGGACATGCACCGCTTCGCCGATGTGGGAGAGATGGTGATCCTGAGCTCGTTCACCGAGGCAGCCCTGGTGGAGCCGCTGGCCATTCTGCTCGGCGGTGGTCTCGACCGGATCGATGACGGCATGGACGGCATGGCCAAGCTGTGGTCCATGTCCATCGAGGAGTATCTCGCCCGCTGCGAGCGTGCCGGCTTCGACCGGCGCCAGCGCTGCAAGATCCCCGTCGACGCGCCCTGGGCTGCCTGATGGCGGCCCGACCCGAAGGTTCCGGCGCCGCCAGCCTGCCGCCGGCGACGTTTCCGTCCGTGGACTGGTTTCAGCACCTGGCGGACCTGATGAACGCCAACCGTGCCCGCCAGGAGCAGCTCGGCTACGTGGATTGCGTGGCGGGTTTCCGGGTGGACGATGCGGACTTCCAGGTGCTGATCACCTTCGAGGAGTTCGAGGTGGTGGAGGTTCGCGCGCCCGGTGCCGGCGACGAGGACCTTGCCGACTTCGTGCTCACGGGCGACCTGGCAACCTGGCGAGAGATGATCGAGAGCATCGTCGCCGGCAACGGCAAACCGGACCTCGAGCACACCCTGAACCGATTGAGCCACATGGGCGAGCCGTTTCACGTCGATCAGGATGATCCCCTGCGCAAGGACATGTACTTCCGCTACAACCAGAGCTTTCAGGAGTTCTTCAACGCCTGCTCGCAGTTCGACACCGTGTTCGCGGGCTGATCGCGCGTGGCGGAACGGATCGGGCACTTCTACATCGACGAGACCTGCATCGGCTGCGGGGCCTGTGATCACGCCTGTCCCGGCAAGGTGGACGCGATCTACGAGGTGGAAGGTGATTTTCTCGGCCGCTTTGCCATCCGTCTCGAAGACTGCATCGACTGCGGCATCTGTATTCCGCTGTGCCCGGTCGCCTGCATTCACGACGCTCGGGCCGAGGGTATCGTCGAAGGCTCCGGCGCGTACGCGAAGATTCGTGAGCTGCAGGCCTGGGCTGCGGGCGAAGGATAGCCTGCCGGTTCGACAGCTTGTCCTGCGCTGTCCGGGTGGTTTGCCGGGCATCAACGGGCAGTCCGGACGGTCACGAGCGCCCGGTCGCGAGCCCGCGGAAGGTGCTATCATCGCTGGTCATACGGTATGGGGGGAAAGCCGTGTGCGACTTTCTGTGCTGGCTCGTTCGTGTTTCCTATGTGCTGATGACATTGGCGATGATCCACATCATCGTGCAGAGCTTTCTTCAGAAAACCTACGGCATGCCACCACTGGGTACGATCGTGATGCTGGCGACGACCGCAATGTGCGGGTTCATCGGCCCGTGGGTACTCGGTCCACTGTTCTATCCATCGACCGACAAGATGACGGTCTGGATCTGGCGCGCATGGTTCTTCATGACCCTGATCGTCTACGTGCAGTGGATCGCCTGGGGCATCCGAACGCATCCTGATTGGCCTTTCCTCAAACGCTATGCGGTGCCTCTTTCTCTGGCCGCCTTCCTGGTGGCGCTCGCCGGCGCGTACACCTTCGTCGTCTTCTACCAGGACTTTTACGTCAACGAGCTCTCTCCGATTGGTATGCTGCTGCTCGCCATCGGCTACATCACCACGGTATTCCTCAGGCCTTCGCTCTACGGTCTCTCGCTGGCGGTTGCCTGGTACTGGTTCATTGGTAACGCCCTGCTGTACGGGGCCACGATGGCTGGCGGCATGCACGCCGCCTACCCCGACGCCGAGCACGGCTATGCGTTCGTGTACTGGGTTTTCGCCATCACGCTGGTACTGAATGTCGCCTATATCATCATGCTGACGCCAAAACGGGATCGGCTCAGGGAGGCACCCTCTGAGCCGCGCGGGGCCTAGAAGTGGAATCGTCCATCCTGCCGACGGCCGGAACCCCATCGACCACCGTCACGGTCGGTCAGCGCGCGACCGGCCAGCTGGCACTGATCCGGCCCTTTCAGACTGTGGTGGTTGCCGTTGGAACCCTAATCGGCTCCCGGCTTGCGGAGGTGCGGGATCCGGACGTCACACTGCTCATGACCCTGTCCACCGCGTGCCTCTTTGCTGCGTCGGTCACCTACAACGACCTGCACAACATGGTTGAAGATGCGCGCAACAGGCCGCACCGGCCGCTGATCGCCGGAACGGCCCGACCCGCGCTTACGGGGATGCAGGCGTGGCTTCTTTTCGCACTGGGGATCGGCGCCGCACTGCTGGTGGGTCCCTCACTCGGTGCGGCAGCAACGGTGGTCGCGATCCTCAGCATAGGTTACAGCCGGCGTCTCAAGAATACGCAGGGAATCGGCAACGTCGTCGTGGCATTGGTCTCGTCCTACACGATCGCCTGCTGGATGCTGGTTGCGTCGCCCACCGCCGAGCTGATTACCGCGTGCGCGATTCTCTGGCTGATCAGGATGGGCGGCGAGCTGATCAAGACCGCCGAGGATGCTCACGGAGACGCTGGTGCCGGTCTCGTGACGCTCGCCACGATCCGTGGGGCGCGGTACACGCATCTTCTCGGCCTCTCCTTTCTCTCCGCTGCAGTGCTCGGCATCGTCATGCTGGTTCCTGCCTCACCCGCGCCCGCGATATCGATGCTGGTGGGCAGCCTCTGTGCTCTGCTGGTCGCCGCCGGCTGGTCGGCCTGGCGCTCGAACCGCCGGGGCGTACGCGATCGCCGGCTCGTATTCGTTGAGCGTGCGGTCACGGGTACCTTCATGGTGGGCCTGCTTGCCACCACGCTTGCGGCGGAACAGATTGCCTGACGGGATGGTCGCTGGCGTTGCGGACAATCTGCTTCAGCTCTGGCGCGCGCCGCTGCAGCTGTTCGAGCGGACGGCCAGAGAGCAGGGCGACTGGGGCCGCATCAACCTCGGGCTCAAGTCACTGTACCTTGCATCCCATCCGGATCTCGTGAGGGAGCTGATGCTGGACAGAGCGGACGACTTCTCCAAAGGTACTCCGCTGGAGCGCGCGCGAATCGTGCTGGGAGACGGCTTGCTGACCAGCCCGCCCGGCGTTCACCGGACCCATCGCCGGCGGCTGCAGCCCGCATTCCAGCGCAACCGCGTCGGGCAGGTCGTAGAGACGTCATACGACTATGCCCTTCGCGTCTGCGGGAGCTGGACGGACGGGCAGACGGTCGACGTGAACGCGACCATGATGGCCCTTGCACAACGAGTCATCGCGCGCAACGTACTGGCCGTCGAGCTCAGCGATACACAGGTTGAGGCCGTAAGCGACGCTCTGGATACGCTCGTCGCAGACTTCGGCTGGCTGCTCATCCCGGGATCCACGCTCCTGTGGCGGTCACCGCTACCGGGCTTTCGACGCATGCGGCAGGCAACCAACACCCTGGTGGCGCTCACCCGGGAGATCGTCGCGCAACGGGTTCAGCATGCGCACGTGGAAACCGGCGACGTGCTGACCATCCTTCTTGCCGAACCAGATCAGCGAAGCTCCGGTAACGGCATTGTCGAGGATCAAGTCCTCACGCTCCTCCTGGCGGGCCACGACACCACGGGCAACGGCCTGGCCTGGTGCTGGCTGGCACTCTCCCGACATCCGCGGATCGAGGAGGAGTGGCATCACGAGCTCGACACGGTGCTCGGCGATGGTCCCGTTACACCGACGAACCTCGGACGTCTTTCGCTCACGCGCCGAATCGTGCTGGAAGGGCTACGACTGTATCCGCCCGCGCCGGCGGTCGGCCGCACCGCGCTGAGAGCCACTCACGTCGGCGGACACCCGATCCGCAAGGGCGACATCGTCGAGGTCAGTCCCTGGGTGATGCACCGAGATGAGCGCTACTTCGCCGAACCCCAAGTTTTCGATCCCGAACGCTGGGCGGGGGACCTGGAGAAGCGCCTGCCGCAGGGCGCCTTCTTTCCGTTCGGACTGGGTCCACGTCTGTGCATCGGCATGCACTTCGCTCTCGCGATCATGACGGTCAGCCTCGCTGTCATTGGACAGCGCTGGCGCCTGGAGAGCCTTTCGGCCGGCCCGGTGCCGACGATTCCACGAAGTATCACGTTGCGGCCGACGCAGGGCGTGAAAATGCGGGTCCGTCATCGGAACGCCCCCGATGAAGATCTCGGGTAGCACCCACGGTACCGATGGTGCTGCGGTCCCCAGGATCATCCATCAGACCTGGTCCAGCGCATCCGTGCCTG
>JASFLG010000260.1:0-6519 GCA_050118205.1 Pseudomonadales bacterium | reverse complement strand
GTCGCCTCGGATGGATTCCGGAGCGGCACCATGAGCGGAACGTCAGCGCCCAGACACGACCACACCGTCAGAGACGACCCGGCCACGGACCCTGTCTGCGGGATGTCCGTGGCACCGGATGCCGGCAAGCCGAGCCACACCTACCGTGGAGAAACCTGGTATTTCTGCAGCCAGCGATGCCACGACCGGTTTGTGGAGGACCCGTACTTCTATGCGTCCGGCCGGCACCGGGAACAGCCGGTCAGGGAGGACGCCCAGACGCGCTACACCTGCCCCATGCACCCGGAGATCGTCCGTGACGAACCGGGCAGCTGCCCGATCTGCGGAATGGCGCTCGAGCCGATCTCCCCCGGTGCCAGCGGAGACAATCCCGAGCTCCGTGACTTCAGCCGCCGGCTTCTGGTGAGCGCCGTGGCCGCGGTGCCCCTGGTGCTTCTCACCATGGGCCCCATGGTCGGGCTGCCGGTGAGAAGCTGGATCGGCGAGTCGGTGGCCGTGTACGTCGAGTTCCTGCTCGCAAGCCCTGTGGTGCTCTGGGCCGCCCTGCCCTTCTTCCACCGCGGGTGGACATCGATCCGGACACGCAATCCGAACATGTGGACGCTCATCATGCTGGGGGTCGGCGCCGCGTACACCTACAGCGTGATCGCCACCTTCCTCCCGGGTCTGTTCCCGGTCGAGGTCCGCACTCACGGCGGCCAGGTACCCGTCTACTACGAAGCGTCGGTCGTGATCATCGCCCTGATCTTCGTCGGCCAGGTGCTGGAGCTGCGCGCGAGGGAGCGGACGGGGGATGCTATTCGCGCGCTGCTCGATCTGGCACCGAAGACGGCCAGACGGATCACCCCGGACGGCGAGGAATACGACGCGCCGCTGGCCAACATCCTGCCGGGTGACAAGCTGCGGGTCCGGCCGGGTGACAGCGTTCCCGTGGACGGCGAGGTGCTCGACGGGCACTCCTCCGTGGACGAGAGCATGATCACGGGAGAATCCGTGCCCGTGGAGAAAGCCGCGGGCGATACCGTCACCGGTGGGACGATCAACGCTCAGGGCACCCTGGTGATCGAGGCGTCCCACGTGGGTGGCGATACGGTGCTCGCCCGCATCGTCGACATGGTGAGCGCCGCGCAACGCTCCCGCGCGCCGATCCAGGGTCTGGCCGACCGGGTGGCGGGCATCTTCGTGCCCACCGTGGTCGGGGTGGCGCTCATCGCATTCGTGGTCTGGCTGCTCGTCGGCCCGGAGCCGGCACTGGTGTTTGCGCTGATCTCCGCCGTGTCCGTGCTGATCATCGCGTGCCCCTGCGCGCTCGGTCTCGCGACGCCCATGTCGATCATGACTGCCACGGGTCGTGGCGCCCAGGCGGGCGTGCTGGTACGCGACGCGACCGCCCTCGAGCGCATGGCACGGGTGGACACGCTGATCGTGGACAAGACGGGCACCCTCACGGAGGGCAGCCCCAGACTCACCGACGTGATCACGGCCAGCACGCTCAGCGAGTCGGACGTGCTGCGCCTGGCGGCGTCGCTGGAGCGCGGCTCGGAGCACCCCCTTGCCGAGGCGATCGTTGCCGGCGCCCAGCAGCGGGCCACCGAACTGATCGGAGCCACGGATTTCGGCACGGTGACGGGCAAGGGTGTGCGCGGCACGGTTGACGGCAGACGTGTTGCGCTGGGCAACGCAGCGCTCCTGGAAGACGAAGGCGTGGACCCGACCGGACTCGACGAGCGGGCGGATGCGCTGCGCGAGGACGGGAAGACCGTCATGCTGCTCGCCGTGGACGGCGAGCCGGCCGGTCTGGTCGCGGTCGCGGACCCCATCAAGGAGACAACCCGTGCCGCCATGGCCGACCTGCACGCGGCCGGGCTGACGGTGATCATGGCCACCGGCGACAACCCCAGAACTGCACGATCCGTCGCACAGGCGCTCGGTATCGACGGCGTGCATGCCGGTGTTCTTCCGGAAGGGAAAAAGGCTCTGATCGATCGCCTGCGCTCGGAGGGACACATCGTCGCAATGGCCGGCGACGGCATCAACGACGCTCCCGCGCTCGCGGCGGCCGACGTGGGCATCGCCATGGGTTCGGGAGCGGACGTGGCGATGGAGAGTGCCGGCATCACGCTCCTCAAGGGAGATCTCAACGGCATCGTCCGCGCCCGGCTGCTCTCGCGCGCGACGCTCAGGAACATCAGGGAGAACCTGTTCTTCGCCTTCTTCTACAATTCGGTCGGCGTGCCCGTGGCCGCCGGCGTGCTGTATCCGCTCACGGGCATGCTCCTCTCCCCGATGCTTGCAGCACTCGCCATGAGCCTGTCCTCCGTCTCCGTCATCAGCAACGCGCTGCGCCTGCGGCGGGTTTCCCTCCGCTCACCGGAGCGCTCCCGATGAACATCGGTAAGGTTTCCGAGGTCACCGGCCTGCCGGCCAAAACCATTCGCTACTACGAAGACATCGGTCTGGTAGCTGCCGCGCGCGACGCGAACGGTTACCGCAACTACGGCGAAGGTCATGTCCACCGCCTCGCGTTCCTGCAACGCGCCCGCAGCCTGGGCTTCTCGATCGACGAGTGCCGCGAGCTGCTCTCGCTCTACGACGATACCGGGCGCGCCTCGAGCGATGTGAAGCGCATCGCCCTCGAAAAGATCCGGGAAATCAACGCGCGAATCGAGACGCTGACCGCCATGCGCTCGACGCTCACCCATCTGGCCGAGAACTGCCACGGCGACCGGCGTCCCGACTGTCCCATCCTGGACGATCTGGCCGGCGGATCGAAAGGAACGATGACGCCGTGAGCGACCGGGGGGCTCAGCCGAGCGGCGCGGTCGCCGCGAAATCGCTCACGTAGCGCTGCTTCAGGTCGCGGTAGTTGCCGAACCGGGCGGCGCGTTGGAAGCTCTCCTGGGCCGCTTCCAGATCCCCGAGCTTGTACTGGGTGAGCCCTTTCAGAAAGTGGAAGCGGCCATTGCGATACTTCAGATCGATCGCCGTGTTGATCGCGTCGAGCGCATCCTCGTACTCGGCGTCCTCGAACGCCGCTTGAGCCAGGGCATAGTGGTAGTAGGGATTTCGCTCCCGGTAGCGGCGCACCTCCTGCGCATACTTCTCCGCCTCCTCGTGGTTGCCCAGCATCTCGTACGCCCGACCGATGCCGGCGAGCGCGCTGCGGTGGTGCGGATCATGGTGCAGGGCCACCTGATAGGCGGCGAGTGCGTCCTGATAATGCTCCTGCTTGGCGTAGAAGGCGCCCAGATTGATCCACAGATCGGCATTGTCACTGTCCATGGCGATCGCCTTCTTGAGATAGACGAACGAGTCTCTCAGGTTCCCGGCGCGCAGCAGGCTGATGGAGCGGTTTGCGTAGAACAGAGCCGTCGCCTCGCGGTCGGAAATCATGTGACGCGGATAGTCGGGATCCGGCAGCACATCGTTGAAGTCCACGGCGAATTCCCGAGGAAGCGCGCGCCCGTTGCCCATACGGCGCATGAGCACGTTGACGTGCGTGTAGCGGATCAGGTATCCGGCGTCGGCATCCCAGGAGGGGGGCACGCTGACCACCTGATAGCGGGCATCGAGCCCGACACCGCGCGCCATGGCGATGAACATGCTGGTGTAGGAGAGACAGTTACCGGACTTCCAGCGGAAGGTCTCCGCAGCCGTCCGCGTCGCATTGGCCGCGTAGCTGGCGGCGAAGTAGCCATGGTCGGCCAGGCCCCCGAGAAGGCGCCGGAACTTGGTCGCCGCGATCGTGGTATGACCCACCTCCTCTTCCAGAAACGCGTGCATGGCGTCGCTGGTCTCGAGGATGTTCACCTCCGGCACGGCGCTCACGTCGACGACCTCGCCGAATATGATCTCGCCGCTCAGAAGCTCAGCGCGTTTGTCCAGGGCCCGGGGATTGGAGGTGTGCATCGCCGCACACCCGGAGAGGATGGCCAGCCCGATACAGGCCGCGGCCATCGTCACCCCGAGCCCGTGCGTGACCGTCACTGTTTCGTCCTCATCTTCCTCTCTTGATAGTAGACCTCCGGGTAGGGTTCGACAACAAAGCGGTGCCGGTGTCCGGCGCGGATTGTCCGACACCGGCGAAACACGCTCAGGCCCCGGGGAACCGGCGTTTGCACCGGGGGCGGCATTGCGCGAGGATTACCGGCAGGGGTAGAGGGATGAGCGGACAGGCTGTCCGATCATCGGGAGCGTCTTTCGTGGGCATCTTTTTGCTGGGGACAGGAAGGCCGATCCGCAGGCCACACCGCGCCGGCGTGCTGCTCGGCAGCGTGCTGCTCTGCCTGTCGCTGCCCGCTCAGGCCGGCAAACCGTATCCGTTCGACAGCTCGGGCCTGATCGGCGACGCAAGCCTCATGCCGGACTGGGCAGCTACCATGCAACGCCAGCGGACCGAGGCGGTGGCGCTGGATGCCTGCCTCGACGATGAGCTCAGCTGCCCGAGTTACTACCGCGGTCTGCGTCACCTGCTGCTGCGCGCAGCGGAGCTCTCACCCGAGAGGCAGATCTCCCTGATCAATCGCTACGTGAACCGCAAGCGCTACAACCGCGACCGCACCCGGCGCATGCAGACCCCGCTCACCGAGACACCGGTCAAGTACCGCAGCCACTGGTCTACCGTGCAGGAGTTCATGCGGGGCGGGGGCGACTGCGAGGATTACGCCACCACCAAGTACTACCTGCTGCGCCGCCTGGGATTCCCGGTGGACCGGCTGCGGGTGGTGGTCACGTACGATCGCGAGGTGCACGGCTATCACGCGGTGCTCGCAGTGCGCAACGACGACGAGGTGCTGCTGCTCGAGTCCAACAACACGATCGTCCGCGGCCGCAACCACCGCTATCACTTCATCTATTCCGTCAACGAGAAATCCATCTGGGACCACGAGGCGGCTGCCGCTTCCGCGTCCCGGGATCGCCACCAGCAAGAGGAAACACCAGCATGAGAACGCTGATCTTCGCCGCGCTCTGTGTCATGGCCGGCGCGGTGTGGGCCGACTCCGGCTCCGCCGTGGTCAAGGTCTACTCCCTGGACGTGCAGCAACGGATCCAGAATCTGGAGCTGATCAACGTCACCGCGGAGAAGCCTGCCGATGAGTCCGCCGCCCCGCCGGATCCGGAGCTCGCAGCAATTCTCGACGAGGTAGACGAGATCGAAACGGAGGAGTGAACGTACTGCGGAGCGGGCCATGGGCCCGCTCCGTCGCTCACGGAGCGGCAGCCTCGCACTGCCCGTACTCCACGAAGATGGAGTCGCCGTTCTCGCTGTCCGTGGCCCCGGCAAACGTCCAGCCGCCAACGGCAGTGCGCGTGAAGCGCAGCGTCTGCGCGTTGATCAGAATCATCTCCGAGGGCGGCAGGTTGACACAGCTGTAGCCGTCGCTGTCTCGAGCGCCCCGGACGTGGCGACACTCCAGCTCCGTGCTTTCGAGCAGCGGCGGCTCCCCCTCCTCCGTTGATGGAATTTCCTGGGTCATGGTCAGGTACAGGTCCACGTTCCGTTCCGCGCCATCCAGGTTCATCATGAAAACCGCATTCTCTTCCAGGCTGAACGACTGCGGATGAAACAGGGCCGGTACGTAGCTTTCCTCGGCGCCGGGATAATCGTGAAAACCGCCTGTCTGATTGGCCGTGCAGTGCACGGTGGGCAGGTGACGGGCTGCGGGCGGCGCGGCCGTCCCGGCACCGCTCGCGTTTCCGCAGGCGAGCGCAAACAGCGCAATGCCGATCAGCCGTGGAAGGCAGCCTCCGTCAATCCGCTGTCTCATCTTCACGCCTCCCTCGGAACCCGAACCGGTAGCTTAGCGACTCGCCGGCGCCCGGGGAAAGCCGCTGCGCTCGCACTCGCCCTGACGGCGGGCATCGGAACCCCAGGTGCGCACGTCTGGGCCCGAGATCTCGGCACCTGGTGCGAAACGGTGACGCCCGACTTTCGTCTGATCAGCGATGCCCCAGCGGACGAGCAGCTGTCGCTGCTTTCACTGCTGACCCGGCTGGGGCCCGTGGCCGGGCCGTTCCTGCCCGGGAAGCCGACAAGCCAACCAACGGCACTCAAGATCGTGGTGTTCAGCCGCCGTGGCGACTTCCGCGAGCTGACCGGCAAGCGCAAGTTCGCCGGCTTCATGCAGCCCTCACTGCAGACGAATCGTCTGCTGATCGGTCCCATCCGCGGCGACCTCACGGAAACGGCGCTGCACGAATACGCGCACTACCTGCTTCGAAACCGTCTCGATGTCAGCCTGCCGCTGTGGTTCGACGAGGGGCTGGCCTCGCTGCTCGGGCAGACGACCTTCGACGACGACACCGCCAGGATCGGCGCGCTGCCCGCCATGCGCCTCGACCCGGGACTTCACAACGACCGCCCTCCGCCCGCAGCGGCGCTGGCCCAGACGCTCGATGCAACTTCGGTAGAGGACTGGCCGCCGCAGTGGGTGGACGCCTTCTACGACTGGTCGCTGCTGGTCGTGCACTATCTCTACTTCGACAAGCTCGCCCGGGCGCCCATTGCAGGCACGGACC
>JASFLG010000259.1:0-6531 GCA_050118205.1 Pseudomonadales bacterium | reverse complement strand
TTCCCGCGCAAGAACACCTGTCTCGCCATCTACTCCCACCGGGTGAACACCCAGGGCACGCTGACGGACACGCTCGAGGCCGAGTATCCCTGGTGCGCCGAGTGGCAGAGCGAGCTCACCCGTCTGTTCCGCGCCTACGTGGCAGCGAAGCAATCCCAGCAGCTGCTCGACTACGACGACCTCCTGCTCTACTGGCACGCGCTCACGCGCGAACCGACGGTGGCCCGGGCGCTCGGTGAGCGCTTTCAGCACGTGCTGGTAGATGAGTATCAGGACACCAACACCCTGCAGGCAGAGATTCTGCTCGCCATGAAGCCCAACGGCGCCGGCTTGTGCGTGGTGGGCGACGACGCCCAGTCGATCTATTCTTTCCGGGCGGCGACGGTGGAGAACATACTCGAGTTTCCCACCCGCTTCCCGGAGCGCGCCGAGGTGATCGCGCTGGATCACAACTACCGCTCGGTGCAGCCCATTCTCGATGCGGCCAACCGGCTGATGGCCGAGGGCGATCGCGGCTTCCGCAAGGCGTTGCATTCCGCCCGCCCCTCGGAGCAGAAACCCTGGTACGTGACGGTGGAGGATGAGCGCCACCAGAGTCTGTACGTGGTGGAGCAGGTGCTGACCAGGCGCGAGGAAGGCACGCCGCTCAAACGCCAGGCAGTGCTCATGCGCAACGCCCACCACAGCGACGCGCTCGAGGTGGAGCTGACCCGACGCAACATTCCCTATGTGAAGTACGGCGGACTGAAGTTTCTCGAGGCGGCCCACGTGAAGGACGTGCTCGCTCTCCTGCGCTGGGTGGAGAACCCGCGCAACCGGCTGGCCGCCTTTCGAACGATGCAGCTTCTCCCCGGCATCGGTCCGGCCACCGCCGAGCGCTGCCTTGCGGATCTGGAAAACGCCGGGTTCGCGCTGGCGTCGCTCGGCGACTGTCGGGTCCCCGCGGCGGCGCGGGCGGAGTGGGAAACGCTGGTCGACCTGGTCTGCGAGCTCTCCACGACCAGGGATTGGGCCGGGCAGATGACGCGCGTGCGCGCGTGGTACGAACCACACCTCGAGCACCTCTACGAGTCGCCGGAGGTCCGCCGCGGGGACCTCGAGCAACTCGAGCTCATCGCGCTGCAATCGCCTACCCGGGAACGGTTCATCACCGATCTCACCCTGGACCCGCCGCAGGCGACCGGCGACGAATCAGGCCCCCCGCTCAAGGATGAGGACTACCTGATCCTCTCCACCGTGCACTCCGCCAAGGGTCAGGAGTGGGACGCCGTGTACGTGCTGAACGTCACCGACGGCAGCTTTCCGAACGAGTTCGCCGCGGGCAAACCCGCGCAGGTGGAGGAGGAGCGGCGCCTGCTGTACGTGGCCATCACACGTGCGCGCCACGACCTGCATCTGATCGCGCCGCTGCGCTTCTACGTCACTCAGCAGCACCGCTGGGGCGACCGTCACGTGTACGGCGCACGCAGCCGGTTCATGAGCGACGCGGTGCTGTCGACCTTCGACGCCTGCGCCTGGCCGGCCGGCTCGGGCAGCGCGTCCGACACGCTGCCCGGGGTCAATATACGAATCGACGCGTCGTCGCACATGCTGGACATGTGGCGTGATTGACATGGAGCACTACCAGAACGACGGCTTCGGGCTCGTCGACGGTCTGATCGATCTCCCTACGATCCAGGCCCTGGATGCGGAACGCCGGCGCTTCTCGAACCCCGACGCGGCGCTCGCCGTCGATCTGCAGCTCGTGCACCGCTCCCGGGTGCTCCGCGACTTCGTCGTCAACGGCCCGCAGGTCGCGCTCGCCGTCCAGGTGCTGGGACCGAACGTCTGCTTCACCCATCAGCAGTTCGTCTCGAAAGCGGCCCGTGCCGACCCACGAACCGACGTGCCGTGGCACCAGGACAGCGGTTACGGCCGCCTGGAACCCCCGACCGATCTCACCGTGTGGATCGCCATGACGGAGACGAACCCGACCAACGGCTGCCTGTGGGTGCTGCCCGGTTCCCACCGCGAAGGGCTGAAGCCACACGGCAGGTCGGGCCCGCTGATGGCCGCCCAGGTCGAAGCCGAGGGCATTCCCGTGCCGATGCAGGCGGGCGACGCGCTGCTCTTCTCCGGGCATCTGCTGCACCGCTCCCTGCCGAACCGGAGTGCGGCCGCACGCCACGCGCTGTACCTGCGCTACTGTACGCCGGACGTGGTCATGGTCAGCAACGGCGATCGTCCGGTGCTCGAGGACGGCTTCTCCTGGATGGTCGCCGGCGAGGCGGATTAGCGCATCGTCCGCCTCAGTGCCGATTTCAGAGCCCTCGGCCATCCGCCCTCCGACCGCACGCACCTCGTGACCCGACCCGAGCAGGCTTCGAGCCGGTCACTATGCTAGCCTGTTGCACAAAGACGAGTTGACTTCGCACCCCGGCATGATCGGGGGAACCCGGCTGCGGAGGAGCGATCGAAAGAGGAGCCATGGAGGACTGATGGCCGGATCCAGTGCCGATCTGCACGAGAGCAAAGAAGACCTCTCCCCGGACACCGTCGACCGGCATCGCGCCGTCGTGTCGCTCATGGAAGAGCTGGAAGCAGTGGACTGGTACGACCAGCGGGTCGATGCGGCCACGGACGACGAGCTGCGCGCCATCCTGGCGCACAACCGCGACGAGGAGAAGGAGCACGCCGCCATGCTGCTCGAGTGGCTGCGGCGTCACGATCCCGGCATGGAGGAGGAGCTCGAGAGCTATCTCTTCAAGCGCGGCCGGATCACCGAACTCGAGCACGAGGAAGGCAAAGAAGAAGCGGACACGGGTACCGTAGACTCGGGACTGGGTGTCGGTAGCCTTAAGGAGTAGCAGTGATGGACGACCTCAACCGAGGACTTGCGCCGATTTCCAATGCCGCCTGGACGGCGATCGACGACGAGGCGAAGACCGAGCTCGAGCTGATTCTCGCCGGCAGACGGGTCGTCGACCTGGTAGGGCCGCTCGGCTGGGACACCTGCGCGGTGGGAACGGGTCGGCTGGATTCACTGGACGAGCACCTCGTTCCCGGAGTCGAGAGCTCGATCCGCCGCAACCGGCCGCTGGTCGAGATCCGGAGCTACTTCGAGCTGGCCCGGGATGAGCTGGAGGCCATCGACCGCGGCGCCAAGGATCCGGACCTGCAGCCGGTGAAGCAAGCCGCACAGATCATCGGACGTGCGGAAGATCGCGCCATTTTTCACGGCTACAAGGCCGCCGGCATCGAAGGCATCGGACAGGCCGCGGCCAGGGATGCCCTGGTGATCACATCCGACTACGAGCGCTATCCGAGCGTGGTCGCGCGCGCCATCGCCAAGCTGCGCCGCGCCGGTGTGGGGGGGCCGTACACGATCGCACTCGGACCACGCTGCTTCACCGGGCTGACAGAGACGACCACGGAGAGTGGTTTTCCGGTGATCGAGCACGTCGAGCGCCTGGTGGACGGTCCGATCATCTGGGCTCCGGCGATCCGCGGCGCCGTGGTGGCAAGCCTGCGCGGCGGCGACTTCGAGCTCACGCTCGGACGTGACTTCTCAATCGGTTATCGCAGCCATACGGACAGGACCGTGAAGCTGTACATCGAGGAGAGCTTCACCTACTTCGGTGTCTGTCCCGAGGCTGCCGTGCCGCTCGTCTACGAGGACGAACGGGAGCACACGGAACAGAAGCTCGATGAAGCCCTCGACGAGACGTTCCCGGCGAGCGATCCGGTGGAGCTGGCACCCGAATAGGTCAGTTGCACGGTCAGGGAAGCGTTCGCGCTGGCGTGGGTGATCACCCTGCCGCCGGCCGGCGCACTGACCGCATGAGGTTCCTCGCGTAGCCGGCGACGCCGCGATGCTCCGGGCGAACGGAATGACGCTGTACACGTACTCAGTCATGCCGATCCCCGGACGTCAGCCCGCCGTGTCGGCGCCGGACCTGGCGGCCGAGTTGAATGGCCCCCTTCACGCCACCCACGAGCAACCCGTACCTTGCAATCGATTCGATGGTGTACGCATAACCCATCGTGTCGAGGGAGGGATCTCCCGAGCGTTCACGTGCGCGTTCCTGGTAACGGCGGATGATCCCGATGGCGACCCGACCCGGCAGGCTCATCCACCGGGCGGCGCTCGACGAGACCCGATGGCTCACCGCACCCCCGCGGGCAGATATCGACAGCCGGATACGACAGCACTGGACATGACAGGGTCCTCAACAACGAATCGAGTGGCTTCCCTGCGGCGAACCAAAACACGGTTCCTGGAGTCTGGAATCACCAGCATGGCAATCGGGACCAGGAGGTAAAGGCAGGGATGTGCAATATTGAACACTGCGCCCCACGATCCACGGTGTCTCCATACTCTGATATCACCGTGATATCGTTCCACACTCCGAAACCGCGGTGAGCCTCCGATGTCCCCGGACCTGCAACTCGAGCGACTGCTCAGGATTCTGGTTGATCGCTTCGGCGCCGCGCGCTCACTCGGCGAGGTGTACGCCACCACCCACGCGCTGCGGGCCTACCGTGAAGGGCGCAGCCTCACCCTGGCCGATATTGCAGAGCAGACGGGCATCTCCAAGCAGAATCTCTCGCGCTGGCTGAAGGTGCATATCGATACCGAGCACGCCATTGCGCTGCCGCATCAGGTGGATGGGCGCAAGCAGAACATCGACATCATCAATCTGGCGTATGCGTGCCGGCATCTCGGCGCCGTCGCCGAGGTGATCGGCTGTGCCATGGAGTCCAGAGGGGCACCACGTTCCGACGAAGTTGGCCGAAGCCGCCAGGATCCGTTCCGCCGCGAGCGTTGAAGAAAATCCACGCATGCCGGCGGCCGGCCGACCGGCGCGTTGTCGTGATGACGTAACCGCAATCAGCTCGGGTCTCAGATCTTGATGCTCAGTTCCAGCCCGCCGGCAAATGGCAGGGTACGGGTGACGAACCCTGCCCGTTCGATCAGCTTGAAGTAAGCGCTGTAGGCCTCCCGGAACTGAACGGTGTTGTCACACACCACCGCGGCACCGGTACGCAGGTGCGGCGTGATCAGGCGCATGGCAGGACAGACCATCTCCGTCCAGATATCCATCAGCACGAAATCGACCGGCCCTGTCAGATCCTGCAGGGTCTGGGCGAGATCGCCCTCACGCAGCTCGATCAGCTCGTCGAGCCCGGCCTCGGCGAAGTTGGCCCGGGCAGCGGCCGCTTTGCCCGCTTCGTGCTCGGTGCCGATCACGACGCCGCCACCGTTCGCGCGCACGGCATCGGCAAGGTACAGCGTGGACACACCATAGGACGTTCCAACTTCCACCACCCGTTGGGCGCGCATGGCCCGGCAGAGCAAGTGACAGAACTCCGCCTTATCCGGGTCCAGCGCGACCAGCCTGTCCGCAAAGAACGCATGCGCATCGGCGTCCAGTGCATCCCAGTCGAGATCGCCGGCCCGGGCGCGGCGCTCGAAGTACGCATAGGTTTCCGGCTCCTGGCTCCGACTCAGCGAGTGGAGACGATCGATCTGGACTTGCAGTTTCGCGTCAGTGAGGATGCTCATGCCTGCTGCCTCGGTGCTATGGGATGCGAAAAGGCTAGCGGACCGCGTTTGCGGGCGCTTGCTCGTTTGCGACAGACAATGACGAGATTGCGACACAACGAACCCGTTCCCGGGCTCTTCGATCCACGCTTTGCGGTCGTCAGCCTGTCGATCGACTACCGCAACGGTCACCGGCTGCCATTTCACGATCACAGCTGGGCACAGGTGATCTATGCCGATCATGGCGTGATGCAGGTCAGTACTCACGATACGGCCTGGCTCGTACCACCCTCCCGCGCGATCTGGGTGCCGGCAGACGTTGCCCACAGCATCCTGATGCGTGGCAGCGTCGGAATGCGCACGCTGTACGTCGCACCCACCGCACAGGAGTGGCCCGAGACGTGCCGGGCGCTCGAGCTCCAGCCCGTGCTCCGCGAGCTGATCCTGCATCTGGTGCATCTCGAAGCGCTCGACCCGTCACTACCCGCGCACGCCCGCCTGGTGGGCGTGCTCGCCGACCTGATCGCGGGTAGCGAGAACGTGCCGCTCACCCTTTCGTTACCCCGCGACCCGCGGGCCCGCGCTCTAGCGGAGCGCATTCTCGAGGATCCGGGCTGTAGCGGAACCCTCGCCGAGCTCGCCCGCAACGTGGGGGCAAGCCTGCGCACGCTGCAGCGACTTTTCCGGGCGGAAACCGGCGGTTCGGTCGAGTCCTGGCGGCGCCGCGCGCGCATGCAGCACAGCGTAGTCGCTCTCAGCGAGGGCGCCTCGGTCACCGAGGCGGCGCTGGCGGCAGGCTACCGCAGCGCCAGCGCCTTCATCAGCGCGTTCAAGCAGACCTTCGGGGTCACGCCGTCCCGCTACGACCCGGCGGAATGAATCGGTGACACAGGCCGGAACCACCCCGGCCCGACTCGTCGTCGAATGAAGAAAAACTGGAGAACGGTGACAGCGGAACTGGATCACTTCGCCACCCGCCGGCGTTGCGTTTAATACAACCTCGTTGC
>JASFLG010000258.1:0-6533 GCA_050118205.1 Pseudomonadales bacterium | reverse complement strand
TCCCGTCCGACCGGAACGCTCTCGTTTGCCGAGCGGATGAACTTTCTGGTCACCAACCGCATCCCGCGACGTGCGCTGACCCGATTCATGGGCTGGTTCAGTCGGATCGAGAGTCCGCTTCTCGCGCGCGCCGCCATTCGCGTCTGGCGGCTGTTCGCCGACGATCTCCGGCTCTTCGAGGCGAAGCATCAGTCCTTCACGAGTCTGCAGGCGTGTTTCACGAGGGAACTCAAACCGGGCGCGCGCATCGTCGATGCTGCCGCGGACGTGCTGGTGAGCCCGTGCGATGCGGAGGTGGGCGCGTTCGGCGACGTGGACGGCCTGACCGTGTTCCAGGCCAAGGGATTCCCATACACGCTGGACGAGCTCGTCGGCGACCGCCGCCTGGCGGAACGCTATCGGGACGGGCGTTTCGTCACGCTGCGTCTGAAATCCAGCATGTATCACCGTTTTCATGCCCCGATGTCGGGCCGCACCGGCGATGTGCTCTACATCTCCGGCGACACGTGGAACGTGAACCCCATCGCGCTCAAGCGGGTGGAGCGTCTGTTCTGCCGCAACGAGCGTGCGGTGATCGAGCTCACCAACGGGTTCGATGTCGTGCTGCTCGTTCCCGTGGCCGCCGTGCTGGTGGCCAGCATGCGGCTTGCCGGCGTCGACGTGGCACTGAATCTTGGCTATCGCGGCCCTAACCGGATTCCTTGGGATCGCTCGTTCGGGCGGGGGGAGGAGATGGGGTATTTCGAGCACGGCTCGACCATCGTCATGCTGACGTCACGTCGGTTCCGGTTCGATGACACGCTCGTCACCGGCCGGATCATCCGCATGGGAAACCCACTGATGCGACGCGCCGAATGCCTCGCCCTCAGCGCACCCGGGATGGCGGGGAAGTGAAACGATAGCGCCATCTTTGTGAAACGTACCGATCACATTCGGGGCATAGGCTCGGGGGCGCAAACCCGAAAGAGGATCATTCGCATGGCTTCCCCCGCAGCCTCACCCGCCCCGCAGGGCAAGCTCGGCTTCCGCCAGGAGCTTCGACTGCAGCGCTGGGACGATCATCGCTACTACCACCAGAGCCGCATCAACCAGTCGCTTCACTTCTTCAGCTCGATCTGCTTTCTGACGGCGTACGGACTCGTCTTCGTGAGTCCCGCAGCGGCGGCGCTGGTCGGCTGGCTGCTCGCCATGGTGTCGCGTCAGGCCGGGCACTTCTTCTTCGAGCCGCGGAGCTACGACGCCGTCAATCAGGCCACGCACGGCCACAAGGAAGACATCAAGGTCGGCTACAACCTGAAGCGCAAGCGGGTACTGCACGGCATCTGGGCGGCCACGCCGATCGTGCTGTACTACGACCCGTCCATGCTCGGACTGGTACCCCCGGCCCGGGGCTTTGGTGAGTACGCCAACAACGTGGCACTCCTCTGGCTCTATCTCGGGGTGGGTGCGCTCCTGTTCCGGATGGCGCAGCTCTCGGTCACCCGCAACGTGCAGACCGCTACGGTGTGGGTGACCAAGATTCTGACGGACCCGTTCCACGACTTCCGTATCTATGCCGGCGCGCCGGCCGCGCTGATTCGAGGACAGTTGCTGGATCCGATGACCCACGTGCCGGGCCGTATTTCCACGGGCGGCGTGCCGGAAGCGGAAGTACTCGGAGGCGAGGCGGGCGAGCCGGGTCACGCCACCCGCTGAGGGCCGCCTCAGCCGGTCGCCCCGGGCAGGCCGTTCGGGGCGACGGATTGCCGCTGTTTGCGGGCGCGCCGGCCGGGCAGGAGCCGGGCACTGAGCATTTCCCGGAACACGCGTTTCCTGATGTCCCGATTGGTGATGCCCGTGCTCGCCCACCAGCCGTCGGCCTGCATGCGCTCGGCGGCGGCGACGATGCGCCGGCTCACCTCGGCAAAATCCTCGTCCGCATAGTTGTGACTGAAGATGAGACGGCCCGTGCCGACCCAGGCGAGGCTCAGTCCCTGCGCGCGCAGGTAGTACTGCAGCATCCAGTTGTAGCAGGAGGGGCGCTCATAGGTGAGGATCCAGATGGAGGTGAGGTTGTGTACGCGCACAGGTAGGCCGGCCGCCTCGAGCTGGCTGTTCAGCTGCCTGGCCCGTGTGTCCCACACATCTTCGGCAGCCGCGATATCGGTACGGAATGCGTCCGACGAGGCGTAGGTCAGGAACTCGTTCATCGCTGCCATCACGTAGGGATGGGCGTTGAACGTGCCGCGGGCGAAGCAGATGTCGGTCGGTGCCGTCGACTTGTAGCGGCGCATGAGGTGTGCCCTGCCGCACAGGACGCCGACCGGCAGGCCGCCGCCCAGCGTCTTGCCATAGGTCACCATGTCGGCGGATACGCCGAAATACTCCTGTGCGCCACCGCGGGCCAGCCGGAAGCCGACGAACACCTCATCGAAGATGAGCACGATGCCGCGCTCGTTGCACACGGCCCGGAGCTGGCTGAGCCAGTCGGCGTAAGCCGCGCGGTCGTAGCCGGCGGTGCGATCGCTCGCCACCAGCATGGCATCGTTGGTGGCGCTGCGGTTCGGGTGCAGCGCCTGCAGCGGATTCACCAGCACGCAGGCAATGTCGCGGCGTTTTCGCAGGACCTTGAGCGTTTCGTCGCTCATCTCCTTGAGCACGTAGACGTCCCGCGACTGACGCTGGCTACCCACCCCGGGCTGCACGCCGTCCCACCACCCGTGGTAGGCACCCGTGAACTGAACCAGGTGGGTGCGGGACGTGTGGTAGCGGGCGAGCGCGACCGCCTGCATCACGGCTTCCGTGCCGGACATGTGGAAGGAGATCTGATCGAGTCCCGACACTTCGCTCAGCATCCGCACGTTGTCGAGGATGACCGGATGGTAAGGCCCCAGCACCGGGCCGAGCTCGCCGACCCTGGCCACGGCCCGCTCGATGCACCCTTTGTAGAAGTCGTAGCCGAGCAGGTTCACACCGTAGGATCCGCCGAGGTCCCAGCTCCAGTCCCCGTCCGCGTTCATCAGCCTCGGACCATCGCTCGCCACGCAGACGGCCGACGTGCCGAGCCGGCTCTGCACCAGGCTGCGGTACTGGAACGGGACCCGGTAGGCGCTGGTGAACTGCAGGTCGGAAACGTAAGGCTCGATCTTCTGCGTGAGCTCGCGACTCTTCGCCGCCCCTTCGGCGAGCTCCGCTGCCAGCCGGTCGAACGCCCGTCGCCGGGTGTCGACCGTGACCGGGTCCGCCCCGTCCGAGGCGAACGCGTCGTCGGGACCGTACTCGTAGAACGGCACCAGGCGGGCCAGACGCCGTGACAGACGCGCATGGCCGGCCAGGGAAGGGTGCTTGGCCCGGGAGAGCTCGAGCCGTTGTTTCAGTTTGCCGAGACCGACGGCCACGGCACCCAGGCCGGCGATGCCGGCGATGACGGTGGGTTCCATGGACTGCGGAGGTTAGCCAGCCCCCGTGACGGAATCGTTACGCTGTCCCGGCGGGGATGCGCTCCAGGAACCGGCGGATACGGCGTCGCGTCAGGAAGAGCTTCTCGAGCACCTCGTCCTCGTGCGCAAGAGCCGGGTAGCGCCGCACCCCACGACTGCGTGCGGCTTCGGGATTCTCGATCACGCTCACCCGCTCGATCTGAACGTGCGGGAACTCGGGCAGCAGCTTCTCGAGCGACAGACCTGCCGCTTTGCAGCGCCCTCAGGTCGGCGAGTGATAAAAGACGACGATCTTCGGCATGAGCGACTCGATTCCACCTGGAGCTGGAAAGGGTAGTCGGCTGCCCACTGGTTTGCCAGCTTCCGGCTGTGAATTCGGGCGCGGATCTGGTATCTCACAGGTCGGGGCGGACGGTGGAAGACGGGAGAGTGCAGTGACTGGACGAGCGATACTCGAACTTGCGGCGGCGACCACCGACCTCGAAGGAGCCCTGGCGCTCGCCGAACGTCTTGGTGGAACGGCCTATTGCGATCACCGGCAGAGCTGGTCTCACCTGCCGTTCCGGGCACTGGTGACGGTCGTCACCGATGAGCCGGATGTGATCGCCGCGCTCGGCGACGTGGGCACGTACGTGGTCTGCCGACGCCTGAAGAAGCCGGGAGACTCCGGTGCGGTGGCGCTGTTTCCGCTGGTGCGACGGTCGGATCTGAGTCACCAGGCTGCGGATGCGCACTGGCGTGACGTGCACGGACCGCTGGCCCTCACCCATCATGGCCACATGACCCACTACACGCAGCTGAGCGTCGTCGCGAATCTTGGCGGTCTTCCGCTCGACGGCTTTGCCCTGGTCGGCTTCCGGTCCGAGGAGGATCTGCGCGAGCGCTTCTACTCCCGGCCGGACAGCGAGGCGGTCATCGCGGCGGACGTGGCGAAGTTCGCCGACCTGAAGCGCTCGCCTCGCCGTCTGCTGACCGTGGAGCACGGGTTTGGCGTGGATTGAGCCGTCCTGCCTGGACGCTGGCGAACAGCGCCGTGACGGCACGGAGCGCCGCCCGGCGCGAGTTCATGCCATCTCCAGGAACTCGACCCAGTTGCCGTCCGGATCCTCGACGATGGCGATGCGGATGCCGGGGCGGATCTCCGTGGGCGCGACGGCCACGTTCGCCCCGGCCTCCTTGCAGGACCCGGTGAGCGCGTCCAGATTCGACACGGAGATGGTCCAGTAGCGGTAGCCGGTGGCGCCGGGAATGCCGCCGGGGATCGCATCGCGGTCGGACAGATTTCCGGGGGTGACGATCTTGATCAGGCTGGTGCCGCACATCAGCCGCTGCATGCTGCCGCCACCCGGCATGGGCATCTCGCCTTCGTGCGTGAATCCCAGCGTGTCCCGGTAGAAGGCGAGCATCGGCTCCGGGTTGCGTGTGACGATGCCGAGGTCGATGGAATCCTTGGTCAGCTCGACGGCCATTGTTCCTCCTTATCCGTTCGGTGTCGCGATATCGAAGCGGCCGATGGTAGCACCGAAACCGGCATCCGACGCCAGGAGCGCGTACACTTGAGCGTTTTCCAGCAAGTGTTTTTTCCATCAGAAAAGGGGAGAGAGCCCGTGATCGACTTCGAGATTCCCGAGGAAACCAAAGCCATCCGCGAAAAAGTGCGGGTGTTCGTGCAAGAGCACTGCATTCCCGCAGAAGCTGAGCTCCAGCACCGGGACTTCAAGGAGGTCCTCGCTGAGCTGCGCGAGAAGGCCCGGTCTCAGGGACTGTGGTGCCCGTTCATACCGGAGGAGTACGGCGGTATGGGGCTCAGACCGCTGGCCAACGCGCTCGTGCAGATGGAGCTCGGCGAGAGCATGCTCGGGGCCCTGGCGCTCAACACCCAGGGTCCGGACGATGCCACGATGCTGACGCTGCTCGAGCACGGCACGGACTATCAGAAGGAGAAGTTCCTGAAGCCGCTGCTCGACGGCCAGAAACGCATCTGCTACTCCATGACCGAGAAGGCGGCCGGCGCCGATGCCACCGGCATGCGCACCACGGCCGTCCTGGATGGCGACAACTACGTGCTCAATGGAGAGAAGTGGTTCAGCTCCTCGGCGAGCGTGGCGGACATCGCCGTGGTGATGGCGCGCACGGATCCGGATGCGCCGCGCCACGAGCAGTTCACGACCTTCATCGTCGAGTTGCCCAATCCCGGCTACCAGATCGTGCGCAACATCGAAACCATGCAGCCGCACACCGAGATCGGTCTGAAGCTCGGCGGCAGCCACTCGGAGATCAAGATCGAGAACCTGGTGGTCCCCCGGGAGAACATCCTCGGCGGGCTCGGTAAGGGTTTCGACATGGGTCAGCACCGTCTGGCGTACGGACGCCTCCGGCACGGCATGCACAATGTGGCCATGGCACAGCGGGCGCTGGATCTGGCGGCCGAGCACGTGACCAGTCGCGAGACGTTCGGTCGGCGTCTTGCCGACCGGCAGGGCGTGCAGTGGATGCTGGCGGAGTGCGCCAGCGAGCTGTACATGGCACGCCTGATGCTGCTGCACATCGCCTACAAGGCAGAGAAGGGGCTGGACCTGCGCCAGGAAAACTCCATCGCCAAGGTATTCCTCGCGCACATGGTGCACAAGGTGGTGGACACAGCGTTGCAGCTCCACGGTGCCCTCGGCTACAGCCAGGACACCCCTCTGGCACGCTGGTACACGGGCATCCGTGCGCAGCGCCTGGTGGACGGCCCGGACGAGGTGCACAAGTGGCGGGTCGGACGTAATGTCATCAAGGCCTACGAGCAGGACGGCACCACGGCCGCGGCCGCTGGCGGCGATCTGTTGTAGCCGCCTGCAGGGGGACAGCGGGGGGACCGGGGAGAGATGAGCGGGCGCAACATCGAGATCCGACCGGCATCGACGGACGAGATGAAGACACTCTGGCGCCAGCTGGCCTATGCGTTCGCCAACAACGCGCCGCCGGACCCGGACTCGCCGCCGAATCCGTTGCGGGCGGATCAGACCCTGTGCGGCTTCGATGGCGAACGTATGGTGGCCACTTCCGGGGCTTACGAGTTCGAGGTTCGGATGAACGGCCGCAGCACCAGCGCCGACGGCGTCACGGTGG
>JASFLG010000257.1:0-6550 GCA_050118205.1 Pseudomonadales bacterium | reverse complement strand
TCCGCGGTGACGTGCCGCATCGGGACATCGGTCTGTGCTGGCGCAAGAGCTCGCCCCGCGAGGCCCTGCTCGAGAAGCTCGCGGACGTCCTGACCAGGACGCTTGCCTGAGCTCAGTCGAGGTCCGCGGCGAGGCTCGCGGTCTGCTCGGGTGTGAGGGTGACCGAGCCGGCAAGCCCTTCGTGGTCGATACCGAAGGCGATCTTTCTGCCCTGCTTGAAGGCACCGATCGTGTCCGGTCCGAGCTCGAAGCGGAGGAAGTGGACGGCGGAGGTCTTGTCTTCGTTGCTCCGGTCCAGATCCTCGTTGGCGATGGCGTAGACCTTTTCGCCGCCCTCGGCCTGGACCCAGACCGTGTCCTCGATGCCGGCGAGTTTCGCGAGCGCCGCACGCCGTTCGGTGACGTCGTCATACTCGATCATGAATGTGGCCTTGAGGTTCGACCCGTCCGGGATGAGCGGGTTGTAGGCGTCGATCTCCTCGTTGATACCGGCCGCTTCGAAGATCCGCTCGGCACGCAGCATCTCCTGCACCTGGTACTTCATGGTCAGGAAGTCTTCGAAGTAGAGCGTCGCGTGGGGCCCGATCTGCACCCGCCGTGGCCGTTTGTGGGCCATCACCTCGGCGCGGAACTCGCTGCGCACCTCCGCGTACTGCTCGAGGCTCCAGAGGTTTTCCCGGTTCAACTTCTCCATCATTAGACTCCGTATGCGCGTCTGACCATGGACAGCGGATGCTCGGCCGAGGCCCCGGCGTCCTCCCCTTCCACGCCGTGCGCGATCATCCGGCCGGCCATGGGACAGTCCGAGCCGAAAGTGTCCGGTTCGGCCTGCTTCACCCGGTTGACCACCGGGCGGGCGATCTTCATCGCCTTCTCGTAGGTTTCGGATTTGGTCGCATAGGTGCCGTCGTGTCCCGAGCAGCGCTCGATGGCGGTGACCTCCGTGCCCTCGATCAGCTTCAGGAAATCCCGGGTCTTCATGCCGATGTTCTGCACCCGCTGGTGACAGGCCACGTGATAGGCCACCTTGCCGAGCCCGGTCTGGAAGTCGGTCTTCACCAGCCCCGCCCTGTGCCGGAGCATCAGGTACTCGAAGGGATCGAAGAAGGCGGCTTTGACCCGCGCCACGTCCGCGTCGTCCGGGAACATGAGCGGCAGCTCCTGCTTGTACATGAGCACGCAGGACGGTACCGGGGCGATGATGTCGTAGCCCGCATCGATGGCGTCGAGGAAGATGGGCAGGTTGGCGTCTTTGAGCTTTTCCACTTTCTTCAGGTCGCCGAGTTCGAGCTTCGGCATTCCGCAGCATCGCGCATCCTTCAGCACGCGTACGGGGATGCCGTTGTGGTTCAGCACGGCGATCAGATCCTCCACCACCTGGGGCTCGTTGTGATCGCCGTAGCAGGTGACGTAGATGGCGACCTTGCCGGTCGTGCGCGGGCAGGCCACCGCATCCAGGTTGGCGCCGACCGTCTCCGGCATCCGGCGCGAGATCGTGTTGCTGTGGAACCGGGGCAGCGGGGCGTCCGCGTGGATACCGATCGCTTTGTCCGCCGCCTTCCGCAGAATCTTCGAGTCCTCGACCGCGTTGGCGAGTCCGGCGATGCCGGGGATCGACAGCGCGTCGAAGATCGGGTCGGTGCTGGTGATGAGGCGGTCGCGCCACTTGGTGTCCTTCTGCGCGAACTTGTAGGCCTTGGCGCGCAGCATCAGGTGCGGGAAGTCCACGGCCCACTCGTGGGGCGGCAGGTAGGGACACTTCGTCTCGGCGCAGAGGTCACAGAGGAAGCACTGGTCGACCACCTTCATGTAGTCGTTCTTGTCCACCCCGTCCACCTCCATGGTCTCGGACTCGTCGACCAGGTCGAACAGGGTCGGGAACGAGTCGCACAGGCTCACGCAGCGTCTGCAGCCGTGGCAGATGTCGAAGATGCGCTCGAGCTCGGCATAGAGGGGTTCCTTCTCGTAGAACTCCCCGTTCTGCCAGTCGAGCGGCTGGCGATCGGGTGCCTCCAGGCTGCCTTCTCTCATGGTCGCGTCTCGCGTGTAGGTTCCAGGCAAAAAAAGGGGTCGTTTGCGCGACCCCTCATCGGTTCCGGCGCTCGCCGTGTTCAGGCCATGGCGTCCAGGGCTTTCTGGAAGCGGTTGGCGTGAGAGCGCTCCGCTTTTGCCAGGGTCTCGAACCAGTCGGCAATCTCGTCGAAACCTTCGTCACGGGCGGTCTTCGCCATGCCGGGGTACATGTCGGTGTACTCGTGGGTCTCGCCGGCGATGGCCGCCTTCAGGTTGTCGCCGGTGCTGCCGATGGGCAGACCGGTGGCGGGATCGCCAACGGCCTCCATGTACTCGAGGTGTCCGTGCGCGTGGCCCGTCTCGCCTTCCGCGGTGGACCGGAACACGGCGGCGACGTCGTTCTCGCCCTCGACGTCGGCCTTGGCGGCGAAGTAGAGGTAGCGGCGGTTTGCCTGAGACTCGCCGGCGAAGGCTTCCTTCAGGCACTCCAGGGTTTTGCTGTCCTTCAGATCCATGGTTTCCTTCCTGTCAGGTGTACGTGAGTCGACTCACCGCATCGGTGATATCGCGAGTATACGGGTGAGCCTGGCGGGTGCCATTCGATTGTTGCTATCGCGACCATAGCTGATAGCTATCGAATTTCGGAAAAGCCTAGTTGACATTAATCATTGGGCCCCGTGGGGTCTGGTAGCCGGCGGCGTACAATGCGCGGCCGGCCGGGGGAGACAGGAGGCGGGGTTTTTGGGAGAGATTCGCAACGAGCTCGGCACGCTCGGTCGCCTCGCCGCACCCATGATCCTTGCCCAGATCACCCAGATGGGCATGGGCGTGGCGGACACCATCATGGCCGGCCGGGTCGGCGCGGTGGATCTGGCCGGGGTCGCCCTGGGCGGCAACTTCTACTGGCCGTTCGTGCTGCTGCTCTCCGGCGTCCTGATGTCGCTGTCGCCGTCGGTATCGCAGCTGCACGGTGCCGGCCGGGCGGCCGAGGCGGGGGAGGTGACACGCCAGGCGATGTGGGTGGCACTGGTCGGGGCGGTGCTGATGATCGTCTTCCTGCACAACGCCGAGCCCCTGTACCACGCGCTCGGTGTCGACGAGCGGGCCATCCCGGTGGCTGTGGGTTACCTGCGCGCCCTGTCGTTCGGCGTGCTTCCGGTGCTCGGCTACTTCTCGCTGCGTTACCTCTGCGAGGGCATGTCCTGGACGGTGCCGGCAATGTGGATCGCCGCCGGCTCCCTGGCCCTGAAGATCCCGCTGAACTACGCGTTCATCTACGGCGCCTTCGGGCTCGAGGGCATGGGCGGTATGGGCTGCGGCTGGGCGAGCGCCATCGTGTTCACCTGCCAGCTCGCCGTGATGGTGCTGCTGGTCGCCCGCTCGCGGCGCCTGCGGGTCACCGGCGTGTTCAGTCGATTCAGCGCCCCGGATCCCGTCCGGATACTCCGCCTGATCAAGCTCGGCGTGCCGATCGGAATCACCAGCTTCATGGAGATCAGCCTTTTTGCGGTGATCACCCTGCTCATCGGCCGGCTCGGCGCGGAGGCGGTGGCGGCGCACATGATCGCTTCGAGCGTGGGCGGCATGACCTTCATGTTGCCCCTGGCGCTCGGCAGCGCCGTGTCCATCCGGGTGGGTTTCAACGTGGGGGCGGGCGGGCTTGCGGCCGCAACCCGGGCCGGCTGGGTTGCCATCGGTCTCGCCCTCGCCTTTGCCTGTCTGGCGGCCGCAGCAGTTTACGGATTGCGCACCGAGCTGGCCGGCCTCTACAGCTCCCAGGCGGTCGTCCTCGGTCTGGCGGCGGACCTGCTGGTGTTCGTTGCCCTCTACCAGTTCTTCGACGACACCCAGGTCACCGCGGTGGGTGCGCTGCGCGGTTTCAAGGACACGCGCACGACCATGTGGATCGCCATGTTGAGCTACTGGGGCGTGGGCCTGCCTGTCGGCATGTCGCTCGGCTTCGGCTGGCTGCCTATCGAGGACTTCGAGGGCGTGCGCGGCTTCTGGGTGGGGCTGATTGCGGGTCTCGGCGTGGCGGCGGTGGTGCTCATCAGCAGGTTCCACTGGCTCTCGCGGCGGCCGGATCGCGTTGTGCGGTACTCGTACCGGTGACCGGCGTGGTCGACCTGGAGCTCTGGATCCCGCTGACCGTGCTCGCGGCGTTTCTGCAGAACCTGCGCTCGGCGCTGCAGCGGCGGGCGATGGCGGACCTGTCGGTGAACGGCGCCACCTACACGCGGTTTCTCTACGCGCTGCCGTTCGTCTGGGCCTATCTGGGCTGGTTGGCCGCACGGCAGTCCCTGCCGGCGCCAAACGCCGAATTCGTCGCCTACTGCGTGCTGGGCGGGATCGCGCAGATTCTGGGAACGGCGTCTCTCGTGGCGTCGTTCAATCACGGCAACTTCTCGACCGGCACCGCGTTCTCGAAGACCGAAACCGTCCAGGCGGCGCTGTTCGGTCTGCTGCTCCTGGGTGACACGCTCACGATGAGCGCCGCGGCCGGCATCGGCGTCAGCTTCGTGGGCGTGGTGATCCTGTCGAGCCGGGGTCCGCTCGTCGATCTGGTACGCGGCAACCGGGCGCTCGTGCTCGGGGTGCTGGCCGGCACCGGGGTGGGTGTGGCGTCGGTCTCCTATCGGGCGGCCGCGCTGGCGCTGCCATCGGGAGACTTCCTCACCCGTTCGGGCTGCACGCTTGCCCTGACCGTCAGCCTGCAGACACTGATGATGGGCAGCTGGATCCTCTGGCGGGAGCCGGGACAGATGGCCCGCGTGCTGGGAAGCTGGCGGTCGTCGGCGTGGGTGGGGCTCACCGGCGCGGGCGCGTCGGCGTGCTGGTTCTCGGCCATGACCCTGGTCAGCGCGGGGCTCGTGCGCGCGCTGGGTCAGGTGGAGCTGCTGTTCACCTTCGCCGCCGCGATCTGGGTCTTCGGTGAGCGGGTCAGCGCCAGGGAGGTCGTGGGTGCGCTACTCATCGTCCTGGGGATCTGGCTGCTCCTGCTCTGAGGGCGCCTCGGCCGGCGTGTCGAATTCCTGCCACTGTTCCTCATCGCAGCGGTAGTACCGGGTGTCTTCGTCCGTGCGAACGGCCACGTACCAGCCCAGGCTGTCGGTGGCGAGCGTACGGGTCTCGGGCGTGCCCGGGAGCGACCCGCACCGCGCTTCGAGCGCCGCGGCCGCCCGACCGGGGTCGGGCGCTGTGTCGGGACGGTCCGCCTCCATCGCGTCCGCGGCAGCTGCCTGGGTCGGCTCGGCGTGCGACAGCGTCTCACCGACGAGATTGCGGTTCGCCATTTCGTTGCCTGCGGTGAGACGCTCGGTCCGCACGGCCGAATCGCTCGTGCCCGTCTGCGCCTGCCGCGTCGGTTCCGTGACGCCGGCGGCAGGCATCCGGGTTTCGGCCGTGACCAGCCTGGATTTCTGCGCCGGTGGTGCCGGTGAGGGGCTCACCGGGGCTTCTGCGGGAAGACTCACCTGGGCGTCCGCGGCCGGGCGCGGCGCCGCTTCCGGGGCCGGGCTTGCCGGATGACGCGTGAGCCCGGTTGCGGCAGCTTCGTCCTTTGCCGGCTCGACGCTTCGCCGTTCGGGTGCCGGGTCGTAGATCACCACCAGGGCGGCGAGCAGAAAACCGGCGGCGGTGGCCACCGTGGTCAGCCGGCGGATGTCGCGGTACCAGGGACGCGTGGCATTGTCGCGCGCGGCGGTGAGCACGGCGGCGTCGAGGGCCGCGGGTGGCTCGTCGCGCCCCTCGGCGTAGAGCTCGTCGATCCAGTCGCGGTCATCGGACATAGCGGGCCATCCCCTGTTTCAGCTTGTCACGGGCATAGCGCAGACGGCTCTTCACGCCCTCCTCGGAGGTGCCGGTCACCTCGGCGATCTCGGCCGTGGAGAACGTGGTCTCCTGACGCAGCAACCAGGCCTCGCGCTGATGCGCCGGCAGGGCTCGGATGAGTCGGCGCAGGTGGCCGGTGAGCTCCGCACGCTCCTGGGCCTGCTCCGGTCCTGGGTCCTGGGCGGGCATGTCGTCAGGGTCGGGCAGCGCTTCCGTGGCGCTGCGCAGTGTTTTCCGGTGATGGTCCATGAGCACGTTGTGGGCGAGCGTGAAAAGGTAGTTTCTGAAAGGTGCGTCCGGCGAGTAGCGGTCCTGATAGTGGATGATCTTGAGCCACAGCGTCTGGAAGCAGTCGTGCGCCTCGCCTTCGTCGAGCTGGCGTCGGAAGTAGCGGTACAGCGCCCCCTTGTGACGACCATAGAGCACCTCGAACGCCGCCGCGTCGCCGCGGGCATATGCTGTCATGAGCTCTTCGTCCGTCGTCTCTACCGGCGCGGGTGTTGCTTCCGTTCCGGGAGAGACGCGCCCGGCCGTAGCCGGGGCGCCCTCTCTCATTGCTCCATGGCCCCTCGGATCCTTTCACCTTCCGGACGGGGTCAGCTTCCCGACAGGGCCTCTGCCGTCCGAACGAGACCCAGGAACTCGCCGCGGTAACCGAAGGCATCGTTGCCCCGTGCCGCCGAGGCGAGCCGCTCCGCCGCGCTCA
>JASFLG010000256.1:0-6558 GCA_050118205.1 Pseudomonadales bacterium | reverse complement strand
CGAGGATCCGGACAAGGCCATCGTCGTCCCGGCAGGCGGCAAGCTGCTCGGTACCCTGGCCTCCAAGGGCATCTTCCTCGCCAGCGCCTGCGGTGGCGGTGGCACCTGCGCCCAATGCCGCTGTCGCGTGCTGGATGGCGGCGGCAGCATTCTGTCTACCGAGGAGGGGCATTTCACCCGCGGCGAGATCCGCGACAACTGGCGTCTGTCCTGCCAGGTGGCCGTGAAGCAGGACATGAGGATCGAGATCCCCGAGGACGCCATCGGCGTGCAGCGCTGGGAGTGCGAGGTGATCTCCAACCCGAACGTGGCCACGTTCATCAAGGAGCTGAACCTGAAGCTGCCCGAGGGGGCCAACGTGGACTTCCGGGCTGGCGGCTACGTGCAGCTCGAGATCCCGCCGTACGAGATGCAGTATCGGGAGATCGACGTGGAGCCCGAGTACCACGAGGACTGGGATCGCTTCAAGGTGTGGGACAACTTCTCCAGGGTGGACGAGACCACCATCCGCGCCTATTCCATGGCCAACTACCCGGAGGAGAAGGGCATCCTGAAGTTCAACATCCGGATCGCCTCGCCGCCCCCGGGCATGGACGTGCCGGCCGGCAAGATGTCGTCGTACGTCTTCAAGCTGAAGCCGGGTGACAAGCTCACCGTGTTTGGACCCTACGGTGACTTCTTCGTCAAGGATACGGACGCGGAGAAGATCTGGATCGGCGGTGGTGCCGGCATGGCTCCCCTGCGCTCGCAGATCTTCGACGAGCTGAAGCGAAAGGGGCGGACCACGAAGATGAGCTACTGGTACGGTGCCAGGAGCCTGCGCGAGATGTTCTACACCGAAGAGTTCGATGAGCTCGCGGCGAATCACGACAACTTCGAGTGGCACGTGGCGCTCTCCGATCCGCTCCCGGAGGACAAGTTCGACGGCCACATCGGCTTCATCCACCAGGTGGTCTTCGACAACTACCTGAAGGACCATCCCGCACCGGAGGACTGCGAGTACTACCTGTGCGGACCGCCGCCCATGGTCGCGGCAGTGCTGCAGATGCTGGACGATCTCGGTGTGGAGCCGGAGAACATTCTGCTCGACGACTTCGGCGGCTGAGCTGTTTGTTGAAAAACGAATCTGGCGATTCGTTTTTCACCCACAAACCGTGCATGGCTCGCGTGGGGCCCGACGCGCCTGGCCATCCCTGGCCAGAACCGCAGTTCGAAGTATCCCTAGGCGAAGTCTGACTCTGCGTAGACGTAAGTGCGGCTGTTCTCCCGGGCGATCTGGTCATTGAGCGTCCAGTAGTCGTAGATCACCCCGATCAGGAAGAAGCCGCAGGTGAGCAGATACAGGAGCCCCGTGCCCCATTTGCCCATGTAGAACCGGTGGACGCCGAAGAACCCCAGGAAGGTCAGCAGCACCCAGGCGACGGTGTAGTTGATGTGACCCGGGACGTAGACCTGGTCCGCCTCGTAGTCCAGCTTGGGCATCAGGACCAGGTCCACCAGCCAGCCGATCAGAAACAGCCCGAAGGTGAAGAAGTAGATCGTCCCGCTGATCGGGCGTCCGTAGTAGAAGCGGTGCGAGCCCATGAACCCGAAGATCCAGAGCAGGTATCCGACCGCGAGGCTGTGCGTTTCTCTTGCCATCCGGGGCTCCGGCGTCATCCTTTGCCGGTGTGATGCAAGGTTCGGACCGGAAGATTAAAACGCCTATAAATCAATGAATTAAAAGGCATACCGAATGTCTATTCGATAGACGAAATGCGTAGGTTCGGCCAGGATATGGCGTACCTGGCGAACCCGGCCGGTCATAGACCGACCCGGTCCAGGCTCGCTTCGAGGCGAGCCACCGTCTGGTCCACGTCGGTGAGCTTGTCCAGGCCAAAGAGGCCGATGCGGAACGTGCTGAACCCCTCCGGCTCGTCGCACATGAGCGGCACGCCGGCGGCGATCTGCACGCCGGCGTCCACGAAACGCTTGCCGGATTTCAGGTCCGCGTCCTCCGTGTACACCACCACGACGCCCGGCGCTTCGAATCCGGGAGCTGCGACGCTGGCGAGGCCGTGCTCGGACAGCAGGCGGCGCACCCGACGGCCGAGCTCCAGCTGAGCTGCCTTGACGACGTCGAAGCCCACTGCCTCCGTCTCCGCCATCACGTCGCGAAGGGTACGCAGGCCGTCGGTGGGCATGGTGGCGTGATAGGCGTGGCCTCCGGCCTCGTAGGTTTCCATGATTTCGAGCCACTTCCTGAGATCGCAGGCGAAGCTCGTGCTGGTGGTGTCCTCGATGGCCTCCCGGGCGCGCTCGGAGAGCATGACCAGGCCGCAGCAGGGTGTTCCGCTCCAGCCTTTCTGAGGCGCGCTCACCAGCACGTCCACCCCCAGCTCGCGCATGTCCACCCAGACCGCGCCGGAGGCGATGCAGTCGAGCACGAACAGGCCGCCATGATCGTGCACGGCGGCGGCCGCAGAGCGGATGTAGTCGTCGGGTAGCATCATGCCGGAGGCAGTTTCCACGTGCGGCGCGAACACGAGGTCCGGCTGCTCCTCCCGGATGGTCGTCACCACCTCGTCGATGGGGGCCGGCGCGAACGGTGAGTGGGGCTCGTTCCCGGTCCGGCGCGCCTTCAGCACGATGGCTTCGGCGGGAATCCGGCCCATCTCGAAGATCTGGCTCCAGCGGTAGCTGAACCAGCCATTGCGGATCACCAGGCACTTCCGGTCCGTGGCGAACTGGCGGGCCACCGCCTCCATCGCGAAGGTGCCGCTGCCGGGGACGATGGCCACGGAATGTGCGCCGTAGACCTGCTTCAGAGTGCCCGACAGATCCGTCATGGTCTGCTGAAAGCTCCGGGACATGTGATTCAGTGCCCGGTCGGTGTAGACCACCGAGTATTCCAGCAGGCCATCCGGGTCGACGTCGGGCAGAAGGGCGGGCATGGCAGTCTCTTCTCGATGGTTGAGGACCCGCGATTGTGAGCAAAGTCCGCTTCGCCCTCAACCGCGGCGCTCGTCGGCACGCGCCACCGGTCGGCGGTCTGGTCGGACACTTTCGTCCGGGCGAGGTGATTGCATCGCGGCTCGGGTAATACAATGCGCCGCGCGGCGGCAACATGAGGAGAACGCAGCGCATGTACGAGATCACCGTAAACGGCACGAACCGGACGCTCGACGTGGAGGGCGACATGCCGTTGCTCTGGGCGTTGCGGGACGTTCTCGGGCTCATCGGTACCAAGTACGGCTGTGGTATCGCACAGTGCGGGGCCTGCACGGTGCACCTGAACGGCACCCCGATCCGGTCCTGCGTGACCCGGGTAGCGGACGCCGCGGGACAGTCGGTTGTCACGATCGAGGGCCTTGCCCGGGGCGAGGAGCTGCATCCCCTGCAGCGCGCTTGGATCGAGGCGGACGTGCCGCAGTGTGGCTACTGTCAGGCCGGCCAGATCATGTCCGCAGCGGCGCTGCTGGCAAGCAAGCCCCGGCCGACGGACGAGGAAATCGATACGGCCATGGCCGGCAACTACTGCCGCTGCGGTACTTACAACCGCATCCGGGATGCCATTCATCAGGCGTCGGCTCTGCAGAGCGCTTCGGTGGACGTGACCCAGGGAGAGCAGGTATGAGCCGATCGGAGCACGTCATGGACCGGCGGACGTTTCTTCGCGCCTGCGGGCTGGGCAGCGGCGGATTGCTGCTCGCGGCCGTGCTGCCGGGTCGCGCGCTCGCGGAAGACGCGGTTCCGGAGCTGGTCGCCTCCGGGGAGCTGAACGCGTTCATCAAGGTGACGAGTGATGGGCACATCACGATTTACAGCGCCAACCCGGAAATGGGGCAGGGGATCAAGACCGCGTTGCCGATGATCATCGCCGAGGAGCTCGGCGCGCGCTGGGAGGACGTGGAGGTGCTGCAGGCGCCGGTGAACGAAGACCGGTTCGGCCGGCAATCGGCCGGCGGCTCCACGAGCATTCCGCGCAACTTCGATGAGATGCGCCGGCTGGGCGCGTCGGCCCGGGAGATGTTCATCAGCGCGGGCTCGCTGGTGATGGAGGTCCCGCGTGAGGAGCTGCACACCGGCGACAGCAAGGTCATCCACGAGTCGGGCCGCTACATGACCTTCGGCCAGCTGGCATCGCTGGCAGCCAAGCAGAGCGTTCCGGACCCGGAGAGCCTCAAGTTCAAGAGCCGGGAGGACTATACGATTATCGGCACCTCCGTCTCCGGGGTGGATAACCTGGCGATCACCACCGGGCTCGCGCTGTTCGGGATCGACGTCCGGGTGCCCGATATGCGGTATGCGGCCTACCAGAAATGTCCTGCCATCGGTGGCCGCGTGGTGCGCGCGAACGTCGATGAGATCAGGAAGCTGCCCGGTGTGACCGATGCGTTCGTCGTCCGGGGCAACGGCGATGTCCGTGAGCTCCTGGACGGCGTGGCCATCGTCGGCACCAGCACCTGGGCGGTATTCAACGCCAAGCGGAAGCTCGTCGTGGAGTGGGACGAGTCGGACGCATCGAAAGACAGCTGGTCGACGCTCGTGCAACGTGGCGAAGCGCTGGCCGGGACGCGGGGTGAAGCGCTGGTGCTGGACAAGGGAAACGTGAGCGTGGCCTTCGACGATCCGGCCAACACCACGCTCCACGCCTTCTACGAGTATCCGTTCGTCTCCCACTTCTGCCTCGAGCCCATGAACTGCAGCGCCCACTACCGTAAGGGCGAGAACGGTGCGCCGGATGCGCTCGAGGTGTGGGTCCCGCACCAGGGGCCCGCCCGGGTCATTCAGGTGGCCAGATCCATGTTCGGTCTGGACGAGGACCAGGTGACCGTGCACCTGATGCGGCTCGGTGGCAGCTTCGGTCGCAGGGTTTATGCCGAATACGTGTGCGAGGCCATTGCCATCTCGCGGGAGGTCGGGGCCCCAATCAAGCTCACCTGGACACGCGAAGACGACATGCACCACGACTTCTTCCGGGTCGGCGGGTTTCAGTCGGTGCGCGGTGCCGTGGACGGCGACGGTGCCCTGGTCGCCTTCGAGGATCACTTCATCGGCATGCAGACGGACGGGGAGGCGGTTTCGGGGTCGCGATTCGGCGCCACCGAGTTTCCCATGCAGAACATCACGAACGCCTACGCGTCGAAGACCATGTTCGAGATCGACACCCCGTGCGGTCCCTGGCGCGCACCGGGGTCGAACACCACCGCCTTCGTCACCCAGAGCTTTCTCGACGAGCTGGCCCAGGCGGCCGGGCGTGACTACGCCGAATTCCTGCTGGAAATTCTCGGTGAGCCGCGCTGGTTCGAGGAGGGCAACATCCGCTCGCTCAACACCGGGCGAGCGGCCGACGTGATCCGTCTGGCGGTGGAGAAGTCCGGCTGGGGCCGCACGATGCCCGCGGGCTCCGGTCTCGGGCTAGCCTTTTACTTCTGCCATGCCGCTCACATCGCCGAGGTCGCCGAGGTGAGCGTAACCCCCGACAAGGCGCTCACCGTGCGCCGGGTGACGGTGGCCGTGGACGTGGGGCCGATCATCAACATGAGCGGCGCGCTGTCTCAGGTGCAGGGCGCGGTGATCGACGGGCTTTCCACCATGATGGGGCAGAAGATCACCTTCGAGCAGGGCCGGGTGCAGCAGTCCAACTTCACCGACTATCCGGTGCTGCGCATGCCGCAGGCACCACCGGTGGACGTCTACTTCATTCAGTCGGACTACTCGCCGACGGGCCTCGGCGAACCTGCACTGCCGCCGCTGGCACCGGCCGTCGGTAACGCAATCTTCGCGGCAACCGGCGAGCGCGTGCGCCGGATGCCGTTCTCGGAAGCGGGCTACCGTCTGGTCTGAGCGGTAGCCGGCCGTCGGGCTCAGTAGGTGTAGGCGACGCTCTGGCGGAGCGACTTCAGCTGTTCCGCCTTGACGGCAGCGTCCACCTTCATGTTCTGGACCTCCGCCTCGAGCTGACCCTGTTCCTGGGCGAGGGATTTGGTCTCGTCGAGCAGGCTCATCCGCTCGGCGGCAGTCGCCTCGTCGGCGACCAGGCGGGCCTCGGCGTCTCGCATCTTCTCTTCGATTTCCTTCAGTCGCGCCTCCTTGTGGACGATCTGCCGATTGAGGTTGTCGATCTCCGACTGTGCGAGATAAAGCTGTCGACCTTCCTGATAGGCCGCGCTGAAAGCGGCCTGCATGTCCTCCGGACACACGTTGGCGAACGAGCGTCCGCCTTCACCGGCGGAGAACGCGTTTTCCGGCTGGCAGAACTGCCGAACGCCGTCGTTCCAGCCGGCAAGATAGGCTTCCCGGTCCGGGATCACGCCGTGCTTCACGCAGGCATTCTGATGCCTGAGCAGCTGCGAGCTCTGTCGGCCCGCGGCGCCGTCGGTGTAGCCGACGGTCTCCCAGTCGCTGGCAATGCACTGGCTTTCGCTGAGCGTGGCGCAGCCCGAGGCGCTGAGCAGGATCGCGGCGAGCAACGCCATACGGGTGCAGGTTCGGACGGGTCCTGTCTCTTGCATGGAAACCTCCGCTGTTTCTCGCGCGGGCACGGCGCATCCGTGCGGCGCATTTGCCTGACAA
>JASFLG010000255.1:0-6619 GCA_050118205.1 Pseudomonadales bacterium | reverse complement strand
TTGCGGTTCTGCCCGCGGGTGGAAACACGGACCACATCGACGAGCTCTTTGCCAGTGAGCTGATGGCGACGATTACCCGGGAGCTCGGCACGGCTGACCCTGACCGGGTGGTGCTGTTCGACGCGCCACCGTTGCTGGCGACCACGGAGGCGGCCGTGCTGGCACGTCACATGGGGCAGGTGGTGCTCGTCGTCGAGGCCAACAGAACACCACAGAATGCGGTCTCCCAATCGGCGGCCATGCTGGAGGACTGCGCCAACGTCAGCCTGCTTCTGAACAAAACGAGCCAGAGAGACTCAGGGAGCTACGGTTATGGGTACGGGTACGGTTACGGCTACGCGCAGACCCGCCGCCGGCCGGCGGAAGCCAGCAACGGCTCCGGTGAGCCCGCCGTGAGCCCCCGCTAGTCCGGCCAGCTGGCTGTACACGATGTACGAGGAACACTTCGGCCTCAGCGCCAAGCCCTTTCAGCTCTCGCCGGATGCGAAGTTCTTCTTCCCGAGCAAGGAGCACAAGCGCGCACTTTCCTTTCTGGAGTACGGCCTGGAGCAGGCGGACGGCTTCATCGTCATCACCGGTGACGTGGGCACCGGCAAGACGACCATCGTGCACACGCTGCTGTCCAGCCTCGATCCAGCCGACATGATGGTTGCGAACATCGTCACCACCCAGCTCGAGGAAGACGACCTGATGCACCTGGTGGCAGCCAGTTTCGGGCTGCGGGTGAACGCGAACAGCAAGGCACTCCTGCTTCGTGACCTGGAGCGCCTGTTCGTCCAGCAGGCGCAGGAGAACCGGCGTGTTCTGCTCATCGTGGACGAGGCCCAGAATCTGCCGCCTCGATCGGTGGAGGAGCTGCGCATGCTCTCCAACTTCCACCTGAATGGACGGCCCCTGGTACAGATCTTCCTGCTCGGCCAGGAGGAGTTCCGCTCGACGCTGCTGTCCGAGTCCTTCGAGCAGCTGCGGCAGCGGGTGATCGCCACCTACCACCTGAATCCGCTGGACGAAGAGGAGACCCGTACCTACATCGAGCATCGCCTCGCCTGCGCCGGTTACCAGGGGCGGCCGGTGCTCAGGGACGAAGCCTTCGCGGCCATCTACGGCGCATCGGAAGGCGTACCTCGGCGAATCAACAATCTCTGCGACCGCGTGCTCCTCTATGCGTTTCTGGAGGACATGGAAGTCATTGACGAGGACGTGGTGCAGACGGTTTCCCGGGAGCTCGGTGGCGAGTTCTGGAGCGGCGGCAGCAGCCGCAAAGCCACCGGCGAGCAGCGGTTGGAGGAGGTGTTCCGGACTCCGGGACAACCCCTCGAGACCATGGCCCGGGTCATGTTCGACAAGGCGAACGTTCAGCAACGGATCGGCTCACTGGAGCGGGCGGTGGACGCGCTCGGCAGCAGCCTGAAGTCCGACGTCTCGGAGATGCGCGAGGAGCTGGCGTTCGTGCGCCTGTTGCTCGAGGACGTGCTGCACGAGCTGCGCGAGGCCGGGCAGGGGGAAGGCGGATCCGATATCACCTTTCCCTACAAGCGGGGCTCATCGGAAGTCCCGTGATCTGAAGGGAGCGGGGCGGCTCGAGAGACCCGCCAGCAGGCTGGTGGCGTCTGCCACATGGCCGGCGACCACGTGAATCACCTCCTTCTCGCGCTCCACGATGCCCTTCACCTTCAGCAGCTGACCCTGCAGCAGGGCGGCCCGATACTGCTCCAGCACGGAGGTCCAGACCACCACGTTCACATTGCCGGTTTCGTCCTCCAGGGTGACGAACACCACGCCGGAGGCGGAGCTCGGCCGTTGCCGGCCGGTAACGAGTCCGGCCACCTGAACCATCTGGCCATGCCGCAGCCCCTCCAGATCCAGTGCCGAGCGGCAGCCGGCGAGCTCGGGCCGGTCCCGCAGGAGCGTCATCGGGTGTGGCCCCAGAGACAGGCTTGCATACCGGTAATCATCCAGCACGTCGTCGGCCACCCCGGGCGGGGCGAGCTCGACGGAGGAGGGGAGGTACTCTGCCGGTGACTCGGCCACCGCCTGCAATGCGGTGGGGGCGTGCAGGGCAGCCACTTCCCAGTGGGCCTGGTAGCGGTGACCGGCGAGGATCTTCAGGGCGCCGGCGCGGGCCAGATAGCGCAGCTCGCGGCGGTCGAGCCGTGCCCTGCGCTGCAGATCTTCCGGGTCCCGGAAGGGGCGCTCCGTTTCGATGCGCCGGCCGGTCTCCTCGGTGAGCCCCTTCACCATGCGCAGACCGAGGCGCAGGGCGGGTTGGCTCGTGCGTGCCGCCTCGGGTGACGCGCTGATCGGATCCAGGCGGTGATCCCAGTGGCTTTCCTGCACGTCCACCGGCAGCACGGTCACCCCGTGTCGCTTTGCGTCCTGTACCAGCTGCGAGGGTGAGTAGAAACCCATGGGCAGGCTGTTCAGCAGCCCGCAGTAGAAGGCCACGGGCTCGTGGCGCTTGAGCCATGCCGAGACGTAAACGAGCAGGGCAAAGCTCGCCGCGTGGGATTCCGGGAAGCCGTACTCGCCGAATCCCTGGATCTGCCTGAATACCCGCTCGGCGAAGTCCTTATCGTGCCCCCGGGCGAGCATGCCGTCGATGAGCTTCTGCTCGAAGTGGGCAAGTCCCCCGCGGCGTTTCCAGGCGGCCATGGCCCGGCGCAGCTGATCCGCCTCGCCGCCGCTGAAGCCGGCGGCCACCATGGCGAGCTCGATCACCTGCTCCTGGAAGATGGGTACGCCCAGGGTGCGCTCCAGCACCCGGCGCACGCCCTCGTTCGGGTAGGTGACGGCCTCGATGCCCTGCCGGCGGCGCAGATAGGGATGCACCATGTCGCCCTGAATGGGTCCGGGACGGACGATGGCCACCTCGATCACCAGATCGTAGAAATGCTGGGGCTTCAGACGCGGCAGCATGGCCATCTGAGCACGGGACTCCACCTGAAAGACGCCGACGCTGTCGCCCTGCTGCAGCATGCGGTAGGTCTCCGGGTCCTCCGGCGGGATGCCGGCCACGGTGAGCGTCGTGCCACGATGAGCATTCAGCGCCGAGAGGGCCTTGCGGATGGCCGTGAGCATGCCGAGACCGAGCACGTCCACCTTGAGCAGACCGAGTGCTTCCAGGTCGTCCTTGTCCCACTGAATGACGGTGCGCTCCGCCATGGCGGCGTTCTCCACGGGCACGAGCTGAGCGAGCGGCCCCCTGGAGATCACAAAGCCCCCCACGTGCTGGGACAGGTGCCGGGGAAAGCCGAGCAGCTCGTTGACCAGGCCCAGGAACTGCACCGCCACCTGGCTCTGCGGATCGAGGCCGGCGTTCTGAAAACGGGCTGCCAGCTCACCCGGCTGGTCCCACCAGGAGAGGGATTTGGCGAGCAGGTCCACCAGGTCCGCATCCATGCCGAGCGCTTTACCCACGTCCCGTACGGCGCTCTTCGGGCGGTAGGTGATCAGCGTGGCGGCGAGCGCCGCCCGGTCACGGCCGTAGCGCTTGTAGAGGTACTGGATCACCTCCTCGCGCCGCTCGTGCTCGAAATCCACGTCGATATCAGGCGGCTCGTCCCGCTCCCGGGAGACGAAGCGCTCGAAGAGCAGGTGCATGCGGGACGGGTCCACCTCGGTGATGTGCAGGCAGTAGCAGACGGCGGAGTTGGCCGCCGAGCCGCGCCCCTGACAGAGAATGTGCTGACTGCGGGCGAACTGGACGATGTCCTGAACGGTGAGGAAGTAGTACTCGTAGCCGAGCTCCCCGATGAGCTCGAGCTCCTGCTCCACCAGCGCCAGGGTGTCTGCCGGGATGCCGCCGGGCCAGCGTTCCGCCGCGCCGGCCAGGGTCAGCTGTCTCAAGTACTCGCTGGGCGTGAGGTGAGGCGGCACCAGCTCTTCCGGGTACTCGTAGCGGAGCTCGTCCATGGAGAAGGTGCAGCGCTCGGCGATGCGCACGGACTCGGCGAGCATCTCCGGTGGGTAGAGGGTCTCCAGGGTGGCGATCGGGCGCAGGTGTCGCTCGGCGTTGGGAAAAGCCCGACTACCAAGCTCGGCCACGGTGGTCTTCTCGCGGATGGCCGTCATCACGTCCTGCAGGGGCTGACGGGTCGGCGTGTGCAGGTGCACGTCGTTCGCGGCGACGATAGGCAGATCCAGCCGCATGGAAACGGTCAGCGCGTTGGCCGTTCTGTCGAGATCCGAGCTCTCGAGGAAGAGCTCGAGCGCGATCCAGAGCTCGGGCAGGCGAGCCTTGAGCGCCTTGCCCTGAGCCATCAGGGTTTCGATGTCTGCGAGCGTGGGCACCCACAGCGCCAGACACTGATCGATGCCCCAGTTCAGATCCTCCACGGTCATGCGGTACTCGCCTTTGGGCGAGCGGCGTCGAAGCCTGGTGATGAGGCCGGCGAGCTGCCCGTAGGCACTCCGGTCCGGGGCGAGCAGAACCAGGCGCAGGCCTTCCTGCAGGCGGAACTCCGCCCCCACGATCAGATGGATGTCGTGGTCCTTGGCCGCCAGGTGTGACCGGACCAGCCCGGCGAAGGAGCACTCGTCGGTGATGGCGATGGCCCGGTAGCCGAGCTCGGCCGCCTGCGCCACCAGCTCCTCCGGGTGGGAGGCGCCGCGCAGAAAGCTGAAGTTGGAGAGGACGTGCAGCTCGGCGTAGGCGCGCCCGCAGGGCGAATGCCCCGCGGGCGCGTTTGCAGCCCCCCCAGGCTTATCCGAAATAGCCATGCAGATACCAGCGGTCATCGGTGTCCACGAAGGCCCAGCAGTGGGCGCCGGTGTCGAGACTTGCCACGTAGTAGTCGCGCCAGACGGTCTGCTGCCACCAGGCGGTCCGGATGCGTTCCGGCCCCCGGAGCAGGGTCAGGCGGGTGCGCTCCGTGGGACGCGGCGGATCGAACAGCCACAGCGGCCGTGCGGTCGCGGTGGGTGCCGGTCGCTGTGGCCTGGCATGGCGGCCGGCCTGGACGGGTATCCAGGCGGTTTCCGGGGCGTGCTGATCGCGCACGGCGATCTGCGTGCAGCCACGGCTGCCGAGCCTGGCCTGAAGCTGGTCGATCAGCTCCGCGGTGCTTCCGTCGCTCTGTGCCGGCAGCAGCCGGAACAGGTTGCTGCCGCCACCGAGCCAGGGCACCAGACGGCTGGCCCGAAGACGGACGTTCAGCACGTCCTCCGGCAGCGTCGTCTGCTCGAGCTTCAGGCGAGCCACGTTCATGAAGGCAGACTGGCTCTGCTGCGCCCGCGCAAAGGACAGGGGCAGCACCACCCGGTCGGTCTCGGTGTGGGTGGAGAAGGACCAGACGAGCTGCTCGGCACCGAGCTGGTGGCTCACCAGCCACTGCTCGAGCGCGCGCAGCAGTCGCTGCATGGGCGCACCGCCGGAAGGATGGGTCAGCAGGCTGTGCTTGTCCGATACCGGCTCGAGGAGGTGCAGTGACTGATCGAAGCGGGAAGCGGGGCTGAGAAAGCGTTTCGGGTCCGGCTCGCGGCCGGTCAGGCGGGCGAGATAGCTCACCATCTGTGGGCCGAATCGTCGGGCGAGCTCGGTATCCGGCAGGGTGAGCAGGGGGGCCAGGGTATGAAAGCCCATGTTCGCCAGCCGTTCCAGGTGCTTATCGGGATCGGGCAGCCGTGCACGGGTCAGGGGCGCCTCTTCCAGACACTCGACGTTCGCCGTGGCCATGACCAGGGCCGCTCCCGGCGTGCTGGCCAGGTGCCAGCGGGTCTCGTGCCCGAGTGATGCGCACAGGCGCTGCGCCTGTCGGGCCAGCGCTGCGGCGTCACCGAAGAGCTCGAGGCTCGCGCCCACTTCCAGGACCAGCGCATCCGGTGTCTCCACGCTCACCTGGCCACTGAACCGGTAAACGGCTTCCCCGAGGAACTCGAGGCGCTCACGTTCCCGGGTTTCGTCACGATGAAAATGCACGAGGTCGGCGACGATGCCGTTCGCCGTGGCCAGGGTTGCCCCCGGCCGGATCCCCGCGGCGCCTGCCGCGTCGTTCTGCAGCACCACCTGGTTGTCCTCGAGCAGCACGGTGGGGTGGGACCGTCCCCCGCAGGCCTCCGGCAACCCGGCCTGCTCCCAGATCTCCAGGCCCAGACGGGGAAACTGCAGCGCCAGCCAGAGCATCACGATCGACTCAATGGGTGATGTGCCGATCCGCGTCCGGATGGGCCGGATGCAGCGGCATGGGCGTGCGGACACGATCCGTGGACGAGGCGGGTGCCGGCGCCCGCCACTGACGCCAGAGGGAGAGCTGCTCGCGGATCTCTTCCGGACGCCGCTCGCCGACCAGCGCCACGGGCAGGTCGGCAATGGGCCAGCCGCCGCGGCGCTTGCAGATGCTCACCCTGAGCGTCTGGCTGGCCGGCTCATCGGGCGCGACGGCCAGACGCAGCTCCGCCATGGAGCTCTCGAGACGAGCCCGCTGCGGGCGGAACAGACAGCTCAGGGTTCCGCCCTGGCGGGCAGCCAGCTGCAGCCGCTGGGTGTCTTTCGTCTTCAGCTCGCGCTCGTCCAGCCAGGCCAGTGCCGCGCTGCAGGTGCCGGAGCGGGTGGCCCGCTCGAGGGACCAGAGGGCGTCCTTGTGGTTCCGGGGGTGGATGAGAAGGATCTTGTCGATGTCTA
>JASFLG010000254.1:0-6619 GCA_050118205.1 Pseudomonadales bacterium | reverse complement strand
CGACGCAAGGCTGGTTCTTCGGATCGAGCACGGGCATCAACCTGTGCGCGGCGGTCGCAATGGCGAAGAAGCTGGGACCGGGGCACCGAATCGTCACCGTGCTCTGCGACAGCGGGCACAAGTACCAGTCGAGGCTCTACAATCCCGACTACCTCGCCGAAAAGGGCCTGTCGCCCTGGACTCAGCGGCCGTTGAAGACCGGCTCTCGCTTTTCCACGAAGGCGCTGGCCGCCTCCCGGTGATCCTCGGTGAGGCCCGCATGCACGTGGTGCGTGGCCTCGAGATCCAGACACTCGAGCACGTCTGCGCCCATTGCGGCGCGATTGATGTTCTCCTTCATGTATCGGTATGCGATCGGCGGGCCGGACGCCAGTCTGCGCGCAAGTGACAAGGTCGCTTCGGTGAGGTCCGCCGCCGGCACCACCTGGTTGGCGATACCGAGGCGCAGACACTCATCTGCGCTGACCCTGTCCGACAGGAAGTAGAGTTCCTTGGCCTTGCCCGGCCCGACCAGCTGGGTGAGAAAGAAGCTGCCGCCGTAGTCACCGCTGAATCCCACCCGGGCAAAGGCGCTGGTGATGAAAGCGGTGTCCGCCATGATCCGGAGATCCGCAGCCAGCGCCAGGGCCAGGCCTGCACCGGCCGCCGGTCCAGGCAGGCTCGCGATCACCGGCTTCGGCATGAGAAACATGCGGCCGGCCGTGTTGCGCTGATTGAGACGCTGATTGTGAATGCGCTCGTCCAGCGTCGGTCCGTTGCCGCCACCGCGTCCTGCGGCCATGCCCTTCACGTCGCCGCCCGCGCAGAAAGCGCCGCCGGCGCCCGTGAGCACCACGACTCGGACCTCAGGCGCCCGCTCGGCATAGTCGAGGGTCTTTGCCAGGCCCTCGTTCATGGGCCCGGACATGGCATTGCGCGCCTCCGGGCGGTTCAGGGTGATGACCACCACCCCCTCCTCGTAGCGGGCCAGGATGTCCTCGCTGCCGGTGTCGATCGCGTCACTGGTCATCTCTTTCCTCCAACGTGTCTGGTTCTGTCTGCCTCAACCCGGTTCCCCTCAGCCGAGGGCGACCCTGGCCGTCGAAACGGGCACACCGGCCACCGGGCATCGGTAGCGATACACGGCACCGGCTCGTTCGCTGCCGGATCCGCGGGACCCGGACACGATGTAGAGGTCCTTCAGGTCGTCGCCACCGAAGCACACGCTCGTGCACATGGGATCGGGAATCTCTACGAAATCGCGCTGCGCACCGTCCGCCTCCACCACCGCCACGCCCTGCCCTCCGGCCAGGGCCACCCAGACCGAGCCGTCCACGGCGACCGCGAGCCCGTCAGGAACGCCCGCCTCGAACCGGGCAAACGGCGCCTTGGCGCCGAGCCCGCCGTCAGCTTGCACCGCATAGGAAAACACCGTGTTTCGGGCCGAATCGGAGTGATACAGGCGCGTGCCGTCCGGCGAGAAGCCCAGCCCGTTGGTGAGCTGCACGTCCCGGGCAACGATTCGGCTCGTGCCGTCCGTGTCGATGAGATAGAGATCGCCGGCCGCCGGCGCCCGATCGTCCTCGAACACCGGGCTGTTGCCGAGGGAGCCCACGTAGATCCGACCGGTAGCATCCGTGGTGAGGTCGTTGTAGCCGACGTTGCCGGCGTCCGGATCGCGGTCCAGCAGCAACCGGGTGTCACCGCCGCCGAAAGGCTTGAAGGAAACGTTACGACCGCTCACCACCAGGCCACCCGCCTCGTGGAGCGCCATACCGCCGATGCCCCGCCGGTGCTCGAAAACCGTCGAGACCTGGTCCGCCCTGCTCAGCCGAAAGACGCCGCCGGCCAGGACGTCACTGAAGAAAAGCCCCTGATCCGGGTCCCACACCGGACCCTCGACGAGCCCGTAGCCACGTGTCAGCGCTTCCACAAGCGTCGTCCCCCTCGACCCGATCGGACGAAAGACCTTGTCACAGCCGGCTTGCCGAGGCAACACTATTGAGGGGAGGGAGAAACGTATGCTGATCGACGCAGACCGCCTCACCGCGTTCGTCACGCGCATATTCGAGAGCGCCGGCAGCCCGCCGGCGTTCGCCGAACGGGTGGCCGAGCATCTGGTGGACGCGAACCTTAAAGGGCACGACTCTCATGGCGTGGGAATGGTGCCGGCTTACGTCGGCAACATTCGTGCCGGCCACCTGAACGTGAATGCCGAGGCGGAGGTTGTCCGGGACCGCGGCTCGGTACTCCTGATCGACGGTCACTTCGGCTTCGGGCAGGTTGTGGGCGCAGAGGCGGCGCGACTCGCCATCGAGCGCGCCCGCGAGACCGGAGTGGTCTGCGCGGGGGTACGCAACTGCCACCATCTGGGCCGGATCGGCAGCTACGGCGAGCAGTGCGGGCATGCGGGCATGGTGTCCGTGCACTTCGTGAACGTGGTCGGGCACGGGCCACTGGTCGCGCCTTTCGCCGGCCGCGACCGCCGCATGTCGACCAACCCGTTCTGCTGCGTCGTGCCGCGCGGAGATGCACCGCCCATCGTCCTGGACATGGCCACATCGGCCATTGCGCAGGGCAAGGTCCGCGTCGCTTACATGAAAGGGGTAGCCGTGCCCGACGGCGCGCTGATCGACCACGCCGGCCAGCCGACCAGCGACCCCCACGTGATGTTCGAGGCGCCCTTCGGCGCCCTGGGGCCGTTCGGTGCCCACAAGGGCTATGGCCTCGCGGTGATGTGCGAGTTGCTCGGCGGCGGGCTCGCCGGCCAGTGGACCGCACAGCCCGAGCAGCCGCGGGAGAACACGATCGTCAACCACATGCTCATGATGGTGCTGGACCCGGAAGCGTTCGGCGGTGTGGAGGGGTTCCACGCCGAGGTGAGCGCCATGGTCGATTATCTGCACGCCACCACGCCGGCGGAGGGTGCGGACCGGGTGCGCGTGCCCGGTGAGCCGGAGCGGGAGTCCCTCGCCGAGCGCAGCGCCTCAGGGATTCCCATCGACGAGAACAGCTGGACCGGTATCGTCAGGGCGGCCGGCGCCGCGGGCCTGGACAGTGCGGAGATCGCCCGACTTACCGGCTAGGAGGCGTGTCTTTCAGGTTGCGATCGAAAAGCGCGAGCAGACGCTCCCAGTGCCGTTCGGCAGCTGCCTTGTGGTAGGCCGGACGCCCGGGGAAGACGAAGCCGTGCGCGGTCCCCGGGTACCACTCGATCCGATAGCGCACGCCGGTGCCGGCCAGATGCTCATCGAGACGCTCGATCATCTCCGGGGGTGCCCACTCGTCAGTCTCGGCGCAGCCGAAGTAGAGCTCGCCGCGCACCTGGTCCGCTTTCAGGTGCGGAGAGTCGTGCGCCTCGGTGCACAGTCTCACCCCGTGAAAGGAAGCGGCCGCGGCGATCCGATCGGGCATGGCGGCGGCTGCGGCGAAGGCAAACGGCCCGCTCATGCAGTAGCCCACCACGCCGGCGGGTCCCGGCGCCGCTGCGGGATCGGTCGCAGCAGCATCGAGGCAGGCCGCCACGTCGCTCGACACCATGGCATTGGTCAGCGAGTTCATGTGCGCGACCATCTCCGAGCGTCTGTCCGGAGTCATGACAAACTCGCGCACACGCCGATAGTAAAGGTTCGGAAGCATGACGTAGTAGCCGCAGGTACCGAGGCGGCGCGCCATGTCGCTCAGCTCTTCCCGCCGCCCGGGGGCGTCCATGAGAAAGAGAACGACCCGGTGTGGACCGCCCTCGTCCGGGTGGGTGATGAACGTGTTCATCGAACCGTCCGGCGTCGCGAGGTCGACCTCCCTTTCTATCATGCCAGCCCCCCCTGCAGCTCGGAGAAACGGTACTCCCTGACCAGCTCATCGATCCGGTAGCGGCCTCCGGTCTTCTCCATGATGTCCGGATCCATGGCGAGCGCGGCCACCGAGCGACCGACGAAGCGCGGCGAGTGCAGCGCGACGGGGTCGATCTCGATGAGGCCCGCATCCACCGCCCGACAGACGGCCTCCGTGCGCACCGGACCCGGTGCCAGCGCGAGCGCCGCGACGCCGTGGGCTTCGAGCTCCTTCGCCATGTCCCTCGCCATGCGGTCCGTGCCCGCCTTGGAGACGCCGTACACCGTGTTCAGGGCATACTCCTCGCCGCCGGCGGAGGATACGTTGACGATCAGACCGCTTCCCTGCTCGACCATCAGGCGTGCCGCGAGCGCGGCCGCCACGTAGTAACCCCTCAGCCCGACCACGCACTGCACGTCCCAGACCGAGAGCGGCGCTTCCCAGAAGGATCCAACATCGACGTGCGCCTCGGGACGCGGATAGGCATTGTTCACCAGAAGATCGAGCCGACCCGCCTCCGCTTCCACCCGTCGGAAGAGGGCCGACACCGCGGCGTCATCGCGCTGATCCAGGACGACCGGTATCCCCTCGCCACCGAGCGCAGTCACCTGCGCCGCGGTCGCTTCCACGGTGCCGTGCGGCGGTGGCTGACGGGTATCGGAGCTGCGTCCGGTCACGTACACCGTGGCGCCCGCCTCCGCCAGTCCCTCCGCGATACCGCGCCCGACGCCGCGACTTGCGCCGGTCACCACGGCAACTCTGCCTCTGAGATCTGCCACGTCGACGTTCATCCCTGGTTGCGTGACCCCATTTTAGTGTCCCGTCTGGACAATTGCCGCGAATGCTGGACCCGTTGTGTCGCTTGGGCTAAGTTCCGCAGCTGTTGAGAGGACGAGACATGCCCGGATCGGATATCAAGCGTGCGGGGCTCAAGGTCACGCTGCCGCGGCTGAAGGTGTTGGAGGTACTGGAAAATGCCGAGCCACACCACCTGAGCGCGGAAGATGTCTACAAGAACCTCATGGATTCGGACGATTCGGTCGGTCTTGCCACCGTCTACCGCGTACTCACCCAGTTCGAATCGGCAGGTATCGTCGCCAAGCACAATTTCGACGACGGCCACTCCGTCTACGAGCTCGCCAGCGGCGAGCACCACGATCACATGGTCGACCTGGACAGCGGCAAGGTCATCGAGTTCGTGAACGAGCGGATCGAGAGCCTGCAGAAGGAGATCGCAGAGGACCACGGCTACGAGCTCGTGGACCACGAGCTGGTGCTGTTCGTGCGCAAGAAGGATGACTGATTCTCCCGGCAACCTGGTTGCCCGACACGGCCAAGAATAACATTGCAAATGAGAATTACTTAGATTTAAATGGTCGATCAAACCGTCCTCACGGATGATCGACATGCCTGCCGTCCCGACACCCGAGAACCTCGTGCACCTCGCCGACCTGCCCGTCGGCGCGCGCGCGCGCGTGGCCGGATACAACGAGCAGAGCGACTACTGTGACCGGCTCATGCGCCTCGGGCTGATCCCAGGCACGCAGCTCGAGCTCGTCCGCCGCGCCCCGCTCGGCGACCCGGTCGAGATCCGTTTCCGGGGCTATGCACTGGTGCTCCGGCCCGCCGAGGCCGGATGTCTGCTCCTGGAGCCGACATGACCCAGATCGCCCTGGTGGGCAATCCAAACTGCGGGAAGACGACGCTCTTCAACGATCTGACCGGTACCCGGCAACGGGTGGGCAACTGGCCGGGCGTCACGGTGGAGAAGAAGACCGGCACGTTCCACCACGGCACAAGCACGGTGGACGTCGTCGATCTGCCCGGCACCTACACGCTGGAAGCCGTGGGCGACGCCCTGGACGAGCAGATCGCGCGCAACTTCATTCTCCAGAACACGGACACGGACGTGATCGTGAACGTGGTCGATGCCTCCAGCCTCGCCCGGGGTCTCTATCTCACCACCGAGATTCTGGAGACCGGACGACCCGTGGTGGTGGCATTGAACATGATCGATGTGGCCGACCGGCATGGTCTGCACATCGACGCCTTCAACCTCTCGAGTGCCCTCGGCGTCCCCGTGGTGCCCATCGTCGCCAGCCGTGGCGACGGAATCCTGCCGCTCAAGGACGCGATCATGTCCGCGGAGGCACCGACGGTCCGGCTGCCCCGGTTCGAGAGCCCGGAGGCGCGCTACCGCTACATCGACTCGCTGCTCGCCACCGTGGTCCAGGCCACCGCCGTGCGACGCACCGTGACCGACCGCATCGATGCCGTGGTGCTGAACCGATACCTCGCTTTCCCCGTGTTTCTCGGGGTGATGTATCTGATGTTCCTGTTCTCCATCAACATGGGCTCGGCCTTCATCGACCTCTTCGACGGCGTCGGTGCCGTGCTGTTCGTGGAGGGACCGCGACAGGTGCTCGAATGGGTGGGGCTGCCCGGCTGGCTCGTCGCGTTTCTGGCCGATGGGGTCGGCGGTGGCGTGCAGCTCGTGGGAACCTTCATTCCGGTGATCGGTGCTCTGTTTCTGGCGCTGTCATTTCTCGAAGACTCGGGCTACATGGGGCGGGTGGCGTTCATCGTCGACCGCCTGCTCAGACGCCTGGGGCTCCCCGGCAAGTCCTTCGTGCCGCTGATCGTCGGCTTCGGCTGCAACGTGCCCTCGGTGATGGCCACCCGGACGCTCGACAACCAGCCGGACCGCATCCTCACCACGATCATGGCGCCGTACATGTCCTGCGGAGCACGGCTCACCGTCTACGCGCTGTTCGCGTCGGCCTTCTTTCCCTCCGGCGGCCAGAAC
>JASFLG010000253.1:0-6620 GCA_050118205.1 Pseudomonadales bacterium | reverse complement strand
GACCGCTCGTCCGGCGCCCTGCGTCAGGCCATGGTCGCGCTGATGAGCCGAATGCAGCGCCTGCCGGACCCGGTCACGGGCAGCGGAAATGCATGATCTTCAGTCCCCGGTCCGGATGACGATCCGGGAAATCCGGTGACGCCGGCAGCCGGCCGATAAGCTGCAATCCGGGCGCAGAGCGCGCCGCCTGTTCCGGCAGAAACGACTCCCCGAGAAACGGTGAGTTGAGCGCCGCGATCACGTCGGCGCCGGGCGCCGCGAGATCACCGATCCGTCTGAACAGGAGGCCGTACTGCCTTTCGGCGTTGAAGCTGCCACGCTGGCTGGTCGGCGGATCCATGATGATCAGATCGAATGGTCCGAGCCGCGCGAGCCTGGTGAAGGACTTGAACACGTTCTGCGCGAGCATGCCTACCCGTCGCGGATCGTGCCCGTTCAGTGCGTGATTGCGCCGGCCCCAGTCGAGCGCCTGGCGGCTCATGTCGTTGTTCAACACGTCCACCGCGCCACCGGCGATGGCGGCGACCGAGAAGGCGCACGTGAACGCGAACAGGTTCAGTACCCTGGCCCCGGCAGCATGCCGGCGCACCCACGCGCGGGTCGGCGCCATATCGAGAAACAGCCCCACATTCTGATTCTTCAGCGGCGCGACCGCGTAGCGGAGCCCGTCCTCCACCACGACCACTTCTTCGGGGACCTCACCCGCCACCACCTCGCTGCGGGTGCGCGGTCCCTGTCGGTGCTGGATACATACCCCGCCGAGCGTGGGCAGCGACTCCGCGAGCAGCCCGGCAACGGCCTCGGCCGTATCCGTGGCCCTGCCGAAGCAGGCGATCAACACGATGCTGCCGTAGCGGTCGATGGTCAGGTGCTCGAAGCCGGGGAAGCAGCGGCCGCGACCGTGGAACAGCCTTCTCGTCGCGTCCGGCGCGTCCGGATCCCAGCGCCTGCGACACTGCTCCATCACCAGCGTCGGATCAGGCACGATCACTCAGCCGGTAGTACAGCCGATCCTGGTATCCGGTGATGACCTCGATGAGCCCGGACCAGTCCCGATCCAGTGCCGGGTCGTCGGTGTCGATCAGGAGCGGCCGGCCGTCGAGCGACTTGAGCTTGGTGCGAGTGCCGACGACCCGGATCGCATCCCGGCCGACCCGGCGGAGAAACGCTGGCGTGAGCTGCTGGTTACCACGGCCGAGCAGGAACCCCTGCCCGCGGGTGAAGCTCAGCACGACAATGGCACGGTCCAGATGCTCGAGCAGCCAGGTTGCGTCCACGTCCCGGGCGAGCACCCGTCCGGCCTGCCAGACGTCGAAGCCGAGCACCGTCGGCTCGCAACCCAGCGCACGCTTGATCTCGGCCAGGGTACCCCCCGGGCCGAGCACAACCGGTTCGGCGGTTTCGGCGAGCTGCTCGACCAGCTCCGCCACGATCTCCGTGACCGCCAGCGCCTCGCTTTCCACGCCGCGCTCCTTGGTGTGCTGCAGATATCCACCGGGCTCCGGCACGTTGAGCTCACCGAAGTAACGTGGCCGGATCTCCCCGCGGCGTAACGCGGATTCGTCCAGATCGCGCACCTCCCGACTGACCGCGCTGACCAGCCCCCCCTCGAGGAGCCGATCCAGCAGCCCCGCCGCCGCCTCCGGTGTGGTAGCGAACACGCCGGAATGCATCTTCACCCCGGCGGGTATGCCGAGCACCGGCAGGCCCTCACCAAGCACCTCCAGCAGGTCCCGGGCGGTCCCGTCGCCGCCGGCAAACACCAGCAGGTCCACGCCCGCGTCCCGCATGGCCCGGGCAGCCGTGCGGGTGTCTGCCGACGAGGTAACCGACCCCGGGGCGCCGAGCACGGTGCACGGGATCTCAAGCTCATCCAGGTAGGCCGCCCCCATGTTGCCGCCCCAGGTGAGCCAGTGAACGTCCTGCGCGTGGGTGAAGGCACGCAGCATGCGCAGGGTTCGTTCCGGCGCACGTGCTCGCCCGCCTCGAGCCAGTGCCTGTTCCTGTATGACCGTGCCGTCGCTACCCTTCAGCGCGACGCTGCCACCCACCCCGGCGATGGGGTTGACCAGGAGCCCGAGCTCAAGCACCGCCATGATCCAGCGTCTCCGCGACGCGCTCGGCGATGGCCAGCGAGGCGGTCAGGCCGGGGCTTTCGATCCCGAGCAGGTTCACCAGGCCGGGAACGTGATGGGTCTCCGGCCCGTCGATTCGGAAGTCGGCCGCCGGCTCGTCCGGTCCCGAGATTTTCGGCCGCACGCCGACGTAGTCCGGGTGCAGCCGGGTATCATCGAGGGTCGGGAAATAACGTCGAATGGCGGCGGCGAACGCCGGCTTACGGCCGGCGTCGAACCGGTAGTCCGCCCGCTCGCACCACTCGACGTCCGGCCCGAACTTGACCTGTCCCGCCAGGTCGATGGTGACGTGCACCCCGAGACCACCCGGCTCGGCCACCGGATAAACCAGCCGCGAGAAGGGCGGCCGGCCCGCGTAGGAGAAATAGTGACCGCGGGCGAAGCGGGCGGCCGGTGCCTCGGGATCGAGCAACGCCGCCAACGCCGGGGCTTCGAGCCCGGCGCTGTTCACCAGATTGGCACAGACGATCGTCTCTCCGGCCACGTCGACCACGAGCCCGGCGCTTGTCGCTTCTATGCCGGCCACCCGGCTGCCGAACGCGATCATGCCGCCCGCCGCCTCCAGGCGCCCCTGCAGGCTCAGCATGAAGGCGTGGCTGTCGATGATGCCGGTCGTCGGCGAGAGCAGCCCGCCGACCGCGCGGACGGCAGGCTCCAGCCGATGCACCTGGGCGGCATCCAGCCACTCCAGCACCCCTGCGCCGTTGGCCTCGGCCTGCCGACGGTAGCCCTCCAGCACCGTCATCTGCGCCTCGGTGACGGCGACGATCACCTTGCCGCAGCGGCGGTGCGGCACGTGATGTCGCTCGCAGTACGCATAGAGGCGCTGCTTGCCGGCCACGCACAGCGCCGCCTTCTCGGAACCGGTGGGATAGTAGATGCCGGCGTGGATCACCTCGGAGTTACGCGAGCTGGTCTCGGAGCCGATGAGGTGATGCCGCTCGAGGACCAGCACGTCCCGTCCACGCTCCGCCAGATGCGCCGCGCAGGCGAGCCCCACCGCTCCGGCGCCGATCACCACGGTGTCGAGCACGTCAGTCACCGAGCGCCCCGAGCGCGGCGTTGAGGTTGCTGCCCAGCCCGCGTGCCAGGCCCAGGTCACCAAGACGGGCCTGGATTTCGGCACGCGGGGGCGGTCGCCACCGGGTCTCGGCCATGCCGATCGGCAACGGAACCCGATCGTCGAGGCGCAGAATGCGCCGGTAGAGAAAGGCGGCCTCCTCGGAGGCTTCCAGACGCTCGGCCATCCGGCTGCCCCGCTTGATACCGGCGGCAGACCAGTCGGCGGCGGTGTCGTAGAGCGCTTCCAGCGTCCCGAAACAACCGATCAGCCGACCCGCGGACTTGGGTCCCACCCCGGGCACGCCGGGGACGTTGTCGACGCTGTCTCCGGTCAGCGCCTGATAGTCCGGGTAGCTCGTCGGCGCAAACCCGAGCTCCGCGCGGAAGGCGCCGTGGTCGGTGGTGCTGCCGTCCTTCGGATCGAGCAGGCTGATCTCTTCCCTGAGCAGCTGCTTCAGGTCCTTGTCGCGGCTGACGATCACCACCGGTCGGCGGCTACGGCGCGCGAGGGTGGCGATGAAGTCATCCGCCTCCCACTGCAGATCCGCCAGGACAGGGACGCCCAGGCCGGCGGTGACCGACCGGCACAGATCGAGCTGGTGGCCGATGTTCTCGTCCGCCGGCGGCCGATTGGCCTTGTAGGCGGGATAGAGATCGTTTCGCCAGCAGGTGGTCAGACTCTCGTCGAACGCCGCGGCGCAATAACGCACCGGGGTGCCGGTGACCTGACCCCGCAGCAGGTTGCCGAGCCAGACCAGATAGCCACGCACGCCGTTGATGGGACGCCCCTCGTCGTCGTGAAAGATGTCCGGCACGCCGAACAGCGCGCGGAAGAACAGCAGCGTCCCATCGAGCAGATACAGCGGCTCCCTCGCCGCACTCATCCCTCGAATCCTCCTGAGGCTGCCAGCGCCGCTCGGCATCGGGCCAGCTCGGCGAGCAGGCATCGGGCCCTCGCCGGCAACCAGGCGATCGGGCGCTCGACCTCGGCCTCGACCAGCGCGGCAAAATCGTCCGCCGTCCCCGGCGGTGCCTCCAGATCGTCGACGCTGACCCGAAACGGCAGCCCGGCGGCGTCGGCGAACCGCATCTCCAGAGCCTGCACGGGAACTTCAACGCGCGCGAACGCCGCCTGTTCGGCCGTGGACCGCGGCGGCGGCCGGTACCAGTAGCCGTAGTCGGCCAGTCGGCGCCGGGCCGCACCTGCGGTGCACCAGTGGGCCAGCTCGTGCAGCGCGCTGGCGGCGTAATCGCGGGTGTAGCGGATGGTTGCCCAGTCATCGCCCGGCAGGTAGAGCGGCTCCTCGGCTCCACCCAGCAGCCGTACCCGATGGCGGCGGCCGAGCCCCCGGTTGAAGCATCCGGCGATCTGCCGGTCGGTGAGCGGCGGCGCGGCGCCTGCGCTGCTCATCGGTCCTCGTGACAGGGCCAGGCCTCGAGCATGCGCACGTACTCGGGGGACAGAAATGCCCGACCGGCCAGCAGGTGATCGAGATAGCTTCGCGGCGGCACGAGCCCCGGGCGGCGTACCGCCGGATTGGCGAAATAGGTCCACGTGGCGATCCCGGGAGCCGCATCGTCTGCCCCGCCCGCGTCTTCCGTGGCCCTTACCAGGACCACATCGCGGCTGTAGTTGACGGGGGTCGACTCGAAACGGTCCATCTTGCCGATCTCCCGCGCTTCGGCGAGCCAGTACAGCACGCCCTCGACCCAGCGCCCGGGGGCCGGCACGATGTTCGCGTGCCCGGCACCGGCGTGGTCCCTGGAGGATTTGTCGAAGGTCAGTGCGTAACCGTCCAGCCGGGCGCCGGCTGCGTGCCGGAACGCGATGCCCCGCGTCCGGACCCGATCCGGGTTCATGTTGGAGCCATAGGCGAAGTAGCAGGCAACCACGTTCAACCCTTGCGGATCCAGTAGTTCAGCACGTCCCCGTCACGGGACTCGGCGACGAGCTCGTGGCCCATGAAACGGCAGAAGTTGGTGAAGTCGCGACCGGTGCTCGGATCGGTTGCCTGCACGTGCAGGACCTCCCCGGAGCCCATCTCCCGGACCCGGTTCCGGACCAGCATCAGAGGTTCCGGACACACGAGCCCACGGGCGTCGAGAACGGCATCTGCGGTGTGCGGGGTGTCGGACATCGTGGGCCGCGATGGTAGCTCAAATCCGGCCGCGCGGCGCAATCGTGGCTCCCTTGACTTGCCCCGAAGGCGCAACCACACTCGAACCGATTACACGATTCGCGGTCAAAAAAAGCCGGGTGAAAGGGATCGGGCCGGGTGCGTCAGACGTACCGGTCGTTTCACGCAGTCAGAGCTTTCAGCGATTCCGGAAACCGAGGTGTGACCACGTGAGCAGTAAGCACGGGTCGCGGGGTCCGGGACCAAGACCAGGGACATGAGCATTCGAATCTTCAATCTCAGCCGCCTCGGCGCGCATCGGGGTCGCTCGACACCGGCATCCATCGGCACGGTTCGCGCGCCCGGAACTGGCTCGAGGCGCAGCGCTCTGATGGTTACCCTGCTGCTCGCCGCTGGTCCGGGCGCTCAGGCGGACGACGTGACCCCCGCACCCCCCCCGGACCCGTTCAGCGAGGCGGCCAACGCGCCCGCCGAGCCGCTGGTTCTGCCGGGTCATCCTGGCGGCTCCGGGACGAGCATCGCCGACGTCCTGGGCGAGCTCGAACCCGACCTGGATCAGATCCAGGCACAGATCGACGCGGGCGAGTACGACGTGCCGAAGGCGTGGCTCACCAACAAGATCCGCCAGATCGAGCACGCCAGCCACCGCTTCGACCCGGCCCTGATCCGTCCGATCACCATGCTCGGCGACATCGAGGCAGCCGAGGGTGACTACACCGGCGCGCTCGACGACTACGGACGGGCCATTCACCTCGAGCGGGTCAACTCGGGGCTGGTGTCCCCCGGGCAGATCGAGATCGTCTACCGCGAGGCCGACGTGTACAGAACGCTCGGTGATCTCGAGGAGGCGAATGCCCGGGAGGAGTACGCGTACCACGTGCTGACCAGCTCCCACGCCCCCAACAGCGAGGACATGCTGCCGGGTCTCTATCACCTGGCCAAGTGGTACGAGAACACCCACAACATCTTCGCGGCGCGACACCTCTACGAACGGGCAACCGACGTGCTGATCGCCAATGGTAAGGGCGAGACCCTGGAGGCGATACCGGCCTGGGAAGGCGTCGCCCGCACTTACCGCCTGGAGCGGTTTCCGCCCGTGTACATCGACTCGACGGACGCATCGCTCGCGACCTCCTCCATGTCACCGGGCTACGAGCCGATCACGCTGAACAACTTCCCGGCCGGCGAACGGGCGTTGCAGACCATCATCCAGATCCGGCGGCAGCACGACTCGCCCACCCCCGAGATCGCCCAGTCCATCCTGGACCTGGCCGACTGGCACCTG
>JASFLG010000252.1:0-6670 GCA_050118205.1 Pseudomonadales bacterium | reverse complement strand
GCCAGTGCCAGCACCGGCCGAGCGGCATGTTCCGCCGCTACGCCTGGCCGAGCGCCAACTGGGGCTCCATGCACATCGCCGGCGGCGCGAGTGCCGCGTACCGGCGGGAGATCGAGTCCGCGCCGGATCCGGAGGCGAAGCGCGCGGAGATCGAGGCACGGCTGAACGCGCTGGCCTCGCCCTTTCTCACCGCGGAAGCCAGCGGCCAGGACATCATCGATCCGCGCGACACCCGGCCGCTTCTGTGCGAGTTCGTGGAAGATGCGCAGAAGGTGCTCGCGAGCCAGCTCGGAGAACCGCGCATCCCTTACATACCCGGCTGAGAAGAACGGCCCTTCATGTAGGTCGGGATTTTCCTCCCGCGCGCTGGCCGGCATCCGCGGGGCAGTATGCGGCCGAATGCCCGCACGTGCGTAACTTATTGATTTTGCTTGGTTTGCTCGGCTGATCGGGCGCGGTTGGGCCAGGATCGCGGTTGCGCTCCTGCGCGCGAAGTGCTAACACAGGAACACGGCTTGTGAAGGGAGGGGGTGATCATGACGATTCGCACCACAATTCTCGCCGCATTGCTCGCTGCCGGACTGGCCGGCAATGCCTACCCTTGTGGAGACAATGCCGTATACCGGGTGGGCAAAGGGGTGGCCTACCGGGTGTACACCGCGCCGCTGCCCGGTCACGTGCTGGTCTACGGTCGCACCGACGCGGCCCGAGCGCTTGCGCGGGAACTGGTCCAGTCGGGTCATTCGGTTCGCCTGGTCAGCAGCGATCAGGAGCTGCGTAGCGAGCTCGAGTCCGGTGTCTACGACGTGGTCATCGCGCCTTACGACGAGCACTCGGTGGTCGAGTCCGAATCGAGGACGGCCGTCGGGTCGCCAAGTCTCGTGCCGGTCGCGGAGACCCCGGGCGAGGAGAGGCAGGCGCGGGAACGCTACGAGCACGTGATCCAGGCGCGGAAAGCCGACATCAAGCAGTATCTGATCGCCATCCATAAGACTCTGCAGCACAGAGGCTGATCGGCGATACGTACATTGCAGGAGGCGGTTTGAGAAGACCTCCAGGTTCAGTATGTCTTGCGCTTCTGATCAGTCTGTTCTCCCTCGTCGGTGCCACGCTTGGCCAGGCCCAGTCGAAGGGTGACGGAAGCCTCAGGCTCGAGTACCAGTACATACGAACCGGCACGTTCGACGACGGCGAGAACGAGTACGACTACTGGACGACCGACGCCCAGGTACTCATGCTTTCCGGAGACTACGCGTTCACGGACCGCTGGACGGTTTTTGGCGCGCTGCCGTACATCTGGAAGCGATTCAATCCCGGGGACCAGTTCAATGGCGACCCGCACAATCCCAATGATCCTTACTGGGTGGACTTCGTGCCGCCGGACAAACGTCTCTGGGACGACGGCGATTATCACAGCGACTTCCAGGACGTCTCGGTGGGCATCTCCTACCTGGCGCTGGACGGGCCGCTGAGCATCTCGCCGTACATCGGCTATGGCGCACCGGTCACCAACTACCCGTTCTTTGCCAAGGCCGCCATCGGGCTGAACCTGTGGAACATTCCGGTCGGCGTATCGTTCAGCTACGTTCCATACCTGTCGGATTGGTATATGAGCGGTAACGTCGCCTATGTGTTCTCCGAGCAGCCGTTGGACGTCAATGTCGACTACTGGCTCGCTCAGCTGTCCGCAGGTTACTGGTTCAAGCCCGGGTTCTCGGTCAACGTCTTCCTGGACCTGAAGTACGTGCGCAATGGTCTGAAGCTGCCGTGGGATTTTGTGGATGACCCGAACAACTTCGTCTACCCGGACGAGTTCGGGACCGAAGAGTGGTGGCATCACGACCAGCTGATTGCCCACCGGAATCTGAATCTGGGTCTCGGGGTGGACTACTTCCTGACCCGGAAGTGGAAGGTCTCGGCAACCGGCTACACCGCGATCTGGGTGGAGCAGACGAACAAGGTCGACTACGCGTTCACCATGGCCCTGACCCGCTTCTTCTCGAAGAACTGATCACAGGCTGACGCCGAACTCCGCCAGCGTTTGCGGAAGCCGTGCGCGCAACCGTGCCTGCCGCGCGGCAAAGTGCTCGAGAACCGCTTGGTACCTTGGATTGCCGTGGTACTTGCGCAGACAGGTCGAATCCTCGAGCACGGGCTCCTGGGGCAGTCGGGGGCTGCGCTGGATCGTCTCAAGCGTGTCCAGCGCCTCCGTGTCGCGGTCGAGCACGGCGAGACCGCAGGCCATCTGGGTCTCGGTAAACCAGTCGGGGTTCTCGTGATGGATGGGCTCGTTGACGAACCAGTTTGCGAGCTCCCTTGCCGTGCGGAGGTCTCCGAGGCCGTAGCTCGCATTGACGAGTGTGAAGAAGCCCTGCCAGTCTGCACCCGATCGCGGGAACGTCATCGTGGTTTCCGGCTGCCCGGTCGAGATCATCACCCACATCGCGGACTCGTAGTCTTCGGTCGCGTTGTAGGCGAACGCCAGGCGATAGCGCACGTCGATGCTGCCCTGCTGCTCGACCACGAGCTTCTCAGCAAGAGAAATCAGCTCCGGATAGCGCCGCATCTCGTAGAGGAGACCGATCCCCGGGTGAGGAACGAGCGCCTCCGCGGTGTCCTGGTCACCGATCTCGGTGTACAGCTCGGCGAGCTGCCAGACGTGATCGTCGTTGCCGGGCTCGAGGTCGCGGGCTCGGATCGCCCAGGCGATGGCTCGATCCAGCTGCCCGATGAGCTGGTACAGCGTGGAGATCAGGCGATACGCGTCGGCGCCGTCGAAGCGCTGCTCGATGCGTTGGATCAGCGCGAGCACCTCCTCGGTCTTTCCCTGCCAGCCCAGCATGACGCCGTAACTCCCGTAGCGCGCCAGCGAGTGGCGATCGATCTCCAGCGCGCGTCTGTAGAAGTCGGCAGGGCTGTCACCTTCATCCTTGACCAGCATCCAGCGCAGGTAAGCGTAGGACGCCAGAGCGTCGGCGTTGTCCGGATCGAGCTCCACCGCCCGCTCGAATGCGGTGTAGGCTTCGGGCCGGCCGCGGGCGAGATAGTAGAGCCCCAGGGTGTGCTGGACCTCGGAGAGGTTCGGGTCGATGGACAGCGCCTTGAAAATCGGCGCCTGCGCGGCATCGAGATTGCCGCCATACAGCAGGGCCCCTGCCAGCCGGCTGTTTGCCAGCGCCGACTCGGGATCCAGCTCGACCGCGTCGCGATAGTGACCGATCGCCTTCTGCAGCAGTTGGATATCGACCTCTTCACTGGCGCGAACCTGTTGCTCGTAGTAGCGGCCGAGCAACAGGGCTTCGTTGGCGGTGGCGTTGCGTGTTGCCGGAGTGGGCAGCGTTTCCACGGGCTCCGGCAGGATCTGATCGACCAGGCGCTCCACGATCTCCTGCTGCAGGCCGAGAAACTCATCGGGTTTACGGCTGAAAGACTCCGTCCACACGGAAAGACCGTTCGAGCCATCGATCAGCTGCACCGACCCGCGCAGAACGTCGCCCTGTCGGCGCAGGGTTCCTTCGACGATATAGGCCACGCCGAGCTGCTTCGAGCGTGCCCGTACATCGCCACCGAGCTCGTGAACCGCGATGGATGAGGAGCGGGCCGCGATGAGCAGCTCGGGCACTTGCCCGAGCTGCTCCCTGAGCTCGTCACTCAGGCCTGCGCTCAAGTAGTCGTCGTCCGGATTGTTGCTCGCATTGTCGAACGGGAGAACGGCGACGCTGTTCGGTGGTATCGGAGTGTCCGTCACGTCGGGTTGCGGCGTTCCGGGCACGGTGAGGTAGGTAGCCAGGCCGACGCCGAACACCGCGAGGGCGATCAGGATCGTGATCCAGGGGAAGCGGCTCGGATGACGGAACGAATCGTAGGACGGACCGAATCGGATCGGCGGGCTGTCGGTCGGCGCCTGGCCACTCAGGCACGGTTGAAGCGCAGCCAGCAGCTTCGTCCGGTACCCGTCGCTCGAGTCGTAGGTGAGCGCATGGATCCTGTTCAGCCCGATCTTCAGATCTGCAGTGAGCGGCGTCGTCTCCAGGTAGACGGGAACGAGCCCTTTGCCCTCGTCGAGGGCCAGGTTGATCTCCCGGTTGCAGTGTTCCGAGCGCAGAGACCTGCGGGAAATGAAGAAGATGACGTGAGAGGCCTGGTCGAGTCTGTCGCCGATGACGGCGCGCCAGTTGGCGCCGGCCGAGATGCCCTCGTCGTACCAGATGTTGATGCCTTGTCCCTGCAGCCAGGCGATCTGCGGATAAACCAATGCCTTGTCGTCGTGTGCATAGCAGACGAACGCATAAGGCTGGTCCCCCCGATAGGGTGGCTCTGGGTGAATCAAAGCATGCTTCCCCCCCACGCTCAATCGAGTCTACTCGGTACGAGCACAAGGCTGAACCTCGCCACGGCGGTCAGCCGAGGATCATCGATTCCTGAACCTTCGGCACGTAGAAATAGGAGCCCGGGCGGAAGTCGTAACCCAGATCGGTGAACCCCGCATCCCGTACATACCCGGCTGAGCCGGGCGCGCCCACGGTCAGCCAGAACCAGGGCGCCCTGGCGGGCACGGCACGGCAGGCCTCCTGTCGACGCGCCGGAAGCACGACGGTGAGCATCTGATCGCGAGCCGGTCGGGTTCAGCCCGGCAGGTTCTCATCACGGCTCAGAACGCCCGCCGCAAGCATTGCCTCCACCTCGCGTTCCGATTTGCCCAGCCATTCGTGCAGGACCACCCGATTGTCCTCGCCGCGGTGACGCGCCGGGCCACGGACTCCCGACCTGGCCGCGGAGAAGCGATAGGGTGATTGGGTGATGGGACGCACGCCGCCGTCGCGGTCGTCGATCACCGCGATGCTGCCCCGTGCGCGCACCGTAGGATGGTCGCGGAGACCGGCGGGATCGCGCACCCGGCCCCAGGCGATGTTCATGGCCGCCATGGTCTCCTCGATGGTCTCCCAGCTGTCGAGACCCGCCATGAACTGTTCCATCATCGCCCGGCGCGCGGCGATCTTCTCGTCGAGCGGCATGTCGCTCGTGGTGGTGTCCTCGATGAAGCCGTGCTCCTTCGTGCAGAGCCGCCACAGGTGGCGGAAATCCGCCGAAACCAGGACCGGACCGACGGCCGTCTCCCAGGTGTCGTTCGGCAGCGGACCCGTATGCTCCGAGTCCTCGAGGTCGTAGTGCAGCTGATCGTCCGTGGCGAGGGTGGCGTCGATCATGGCGATGTCGATGTGCTGGCCGACGCCCGTGGTCGAGCGATGGATGACCGCGGCCAGCAGGCCGACCAGGCCGTGCAGCGAGGCGTTGGTGTCGGCCACGGAGAGCGGCAGGTCGCGATACGGGGTGTTCCCCCGGCGAGCCTGCCGTGCCATCAGCCCCGCCTCCGCGTGCACGATGGGTGCGTACGCCGGCTTGTGCGATTCCGGACCATCGTGGCCGAACCCGGAGATGGAGAGCATGATCAGCCGCGGATTCACCGCCTGGAGATCCGCGTAGCCGAGCCCCAGCCGTGGCATGACGTCCGGGCGGTAGTTCTCGATCAGGATGTCCGCCTCGCGAACCAGCTCGAAGACGAGCTCGCGCGCCCCGGGCGCTCTCAGGTCGATGGAGATGTTGCGCTTACCCGCGTTCTGCTGGCTGTAGTAGCCCGGAATGTTCGCGATCACGGCGCCCCACAGCCGCGTCACATCCCCGTCCGGCGGCTCCACCTTCACCACGTCGGCGCCCAGGTCACAGAGCATCCGGCCGGCGAACGGTCCCGCCAGCACCCTGGAGAAATCCAGCACTTTCAGTCCCTGCAGGGGATAGCCGAGGTTCGGGTCGGCACCGTTCATGTCGCCTCCCATGGATCGCCGGCCACGCGCCTAGGCCCCACCGCCGATGACGCGTTCCTGATCCTTCGGCACGTAGAAATAGGAGCCCGGGCGGAAGTCGTAACCCAGATCGCCGAGCAGGCGCCGCTGGCGCGCAGTGCAGCGTTGTCCGAGGGCCTCGATGTCGTGGTGGTCGTAGCAGCGCACCCACAGCTGGCAGTAGTTGTAGAGCAGAATCTTCCGGGTCCGTCCGGAGGTGTTGCGCGCCGGGCCGTGCCAGAGCGCGTGCGGGAAGAGGATGACGTCGCCGGCGCGGGCCATCAGCTGTGCCGCGCCCGGTGAGTAGGGCGTGACGACCCGATCGCCGCCAACCGGTATCGGCCGCATGTGGCTGCCAGGGAACACCGTCAGGTTGCCGCTGTCCGGCTCGGTGCCGTCCGTGAGCACGTAGATGGCCTTCACGGCGATCGGAATGCTGGTCTCGGTCACCCGCGTGAGGCGAAGCGACTCGCCGCCGTCGGTGTGGGTGTAGCCGGGGAACTTCTCCGTGGAAGGACGCACGATCGCCTGCGTCATGCTGAGCAGGATGTTCGGGCCCATGATGTCGACGATGTAGTCGAAGATGGGTGCCCGATCCATCAGATCGATGAACGCCTGGCCGTACTCGAGCAGCTGCCGCCGATCCATGGGCCCGTCGGGGTCGAGATCGGGCGCGTGTTCCATCCAGCTGTAGTGCCCGATCGGCAGCTCGGGGTTCCGGTCCGGCTCCCAGCCCGGCAGGGCACGGATACGGTCGATCTCGGCGCTGAAGAACGCCACATCGTCCGCATCGAGCACCTGCGGGAGATGCAGATAACCGTCGGTCTCCC
>JASFLG010000251.1:0-6673 GCA_050118205.1 Pseudomonadales bacterium | reverse complement strand
GCGCACGGCTCAAGGAGAACAGGCCACTCACCAGTGCGGATGCAGCGGAGGAAATTCGGGAGCTGGTGTTCGAGGTGGACGACCCGGACTTCCGATTCGAGCCGGGGCAGAGCATTGCCGTAATCGTCCCCGGGCCCCACGACCTGGGACATGCCGAGCACGTGCGCTTCTACACCATTGCCGACGCGCCATTTCCGCGGGGTGGCTCGCCGGAGGTCGCCATCTGCGTCCGCCGCTGCGAGTACCTGGATGAGTACAGCGGCGAGCGCTACCCGGGCACAGCCTCGAGCTACCTCTGCGATCTGAAGGCGGGCGCTGAGGTCACGCTTGCAGGACCGGTTGGCCTCGCCTTCGAGGTGCCCGAGAACAGGAACGCGAATCTCCTGCTCATCGGTCTCGGTACCGGCATCGCACCGTTCCGTGCGTTTCTCCGTCACATCTATCGCAACCTGGGAGGCTGGGGAGGCCAGGTGCTGCTGTTCTACGGCGCCCGCACCGGACTCGAGCTGGTCTACATGAACGAGCACCGCAACGACATCGCGGAATACCGGGACGAAGAGACCTTCCGTGCCATCGAAGCTCTGAGCCCGCGGCCCCACTGGCAGGAGCCGCCGGCACTGGCCGACGCGCTGAGGGCGCACGAGGAGGAGGTCTGGGCCTGGCTACAGGATCCGAGCACCTACGTCTACGTGGCCGGCATCGCGTCGGTGAGTGACACCCTGGATGACGTCCTCGCCGAGTTCGCCGGATCCCCGGAGAAGTGGGCGCGACGCAAAGCCGAGCTCGTCGCCGGCGGGCGTTGGACCGAGGTCATCTATTGACTCGACAGACCGGGGCACCCGTGCGATGTGCAGGCCGTACGTTCCGAGAGAGGGAGCGCCCACCCTTACTCAATGGGAACCTTCGGCCGCCCCTCGTCATCGAACTGGTGCAGGTACTCGGCGATGCCGTAGCCGGAAACGCCCTCGTAGGTCCAGCGCGCCAGACCCTCGTTGACGATGGTGCCGCCCGGGCGGACACCCCCCGGGAACACCCGCAGCAGGTCCGCACGCAGTTCATGCTCGCGGCCCAGGCGATCCACGGCGGTCACCCAGGACGTCTTCTGGGTGACCCCGTCCGCTTCCGTCTCCGTGCGCACCCGCCACTCGTCGATGCTCGCATTCGCACCGTCCTTCCACACCCAGCCGCGATGCAGATCGCCCGCATCGGTGCCGATCCGGATGCCGCCGAAGTGCACGTCGTCCGAGATGTTGATGGAGAACCACCGCCACATCTTCGGCCCGCCCCAGCGGCGCGGGCCCCAGGACTTGTCGCGGTTACCCCGCGCCTGGGCGCCGAGCTCGTGACGGACGCCATCCGCTTCGATCCAGCCGGACCAGCGACCTGCCTGCTCCAGGTGACCCTTGCCCACGCTCATACCGGTCTCGGCGCTGGCACCACTACCGGGCCGGCCCTGACCGTCGCCACCGATCATCGGCGTGAGGCAATCGAACTCGAGCGAAAGCGCCACCGGTGTCTTCCTGTCCTTCCGAGTCTGCAGATGAAAGACGGTCGCCTGCCCCTCCGCCGTCAGCCGCCATCGCCGGCCGAGCTCCAGACACTCGTAGCGGACGCCGGAGACCTCGAGCGGCGATTCGCACATCTCGTCCTGCTCCCGGCGCCCGCCCATGTGGGCGATCTCCTGGCCCGGCAACCACACCGCCATGCCGGCGTCCATGTGGCCTTCGTTGGGCCGGATGCCGATCCGGGAGTAGATGCCCGTATCGGTGTCCGGATCGTAAGCGTTGAAGTAGTAGGACTCGCTCCACGCCGAGTCCCCCTCCACCGGGTGCATGTGGTCATGGGTCGGCTCGAGTACCGGCATCGGAATCTCCCCCTGTCGATCATTTCCGACGGATACTAACACCGCCGTCGGGGTCAGACCGTGCCCAGTGCCTGCGTGAAGTCGGCGATGAGGTCGTCCGGATTCTCGATGCCGATAGAGACGCGAACCAGGTTGTCCGTGATACCGAGCTGACGCTTGCGCGCTTCGGGCACGCTCAGGTGCGTCATGCTCGCAGGATGAGACGCCAGGCTTTCGGTGCCGCCGAGACTCACCGCGAGCTTCACGAGCCTGAGCGCGTCCAGCATCCGGAAGCTCTCTGCCTCGCCGCCCTTCAGCAGCACCGAGAATGTGGAGCCGGCACCCGTGCAGTGGCGGGCATAGATGTCCCCCTGGTCACTCGCGGGATCCAGAAAGCCGAGGTAACCCACACGCTCGACCTTCGGATGGTCGCGCAGAAACTCGCAGACAGCCCGGGCATTCTGTTCCGCGCGCTGCATTCTGAGGGCCACGGTCTCGAGTGAGCGCAACAGCATCCACGAGGTGTGGGGATCGGTAATGGTGCCGATGGTATTGCGCAGCTGCATGATCGGCAGAAGGGCCGCCTTGCTCCCGACCGCGGCACCCGCGACCAGATCGCTGTGCCCGCCGACATATTTGGTGAGCGAATAGATGGCGACGTCGGCGCCGTGTCGGGTCGCCTGCTGAAACACCGGTCCAAGGAAGGTGTTGTCCACCATGACGACGGGCTTCTCGTCTGGCGCATCGGCATACAGCTCGTCGCGCAGGGCGACGATGCCCTCGATGTCGACCAGATCGTTGGTGGGATTGGCCGGACTTTCCAGATAAATCGCGCCGATCCTGCCCCTGACCCGAACGTCCTCCAGCAGGGCCTTTACCGTGGCAAGGGGTGCGGCCGCCGGAAAATCCGCGAAAGCGACATCGAAGTCCGCAAAGACCGAATCGATCAGCTTTTCCGTCGCCGCGTAGAGCGGACCAGAATGCACGATGGTGTCGCCCGATCGCACGTGGGCGAGCAGCGCGGTGGTGATCGCCGACATGCCCGTGGAAAAAACAGCTGCCTCCTCCGCGCTCTCCCACAGCGCCAGCCGGTCCTCGAGAATCTCCTGGTCCGGCCCGTTGAACCGACCGTAGACCAGCCCTTCGGCGCCGCCGGGACGTTTTCCCGTGATGCCCTCGAAAAAGCGCTTACCGTCGGCCGCGCTCTCGAAGACAAAGGTGGAGGTGAGGAAGATGGGTGGCTTGAGAGAACCTTCCGAGAGTCTCGGATCGTAGCCGTAATTCATCATCAGCGATTCGGGGGAGAGCGTTCTATTGCCGATGGTCGTGGTCCGGTCTTTCCCTGCCATGCGTCGCTCCGGGGAGGATTACGAGGGTCTCATTGTCCCTCCCCCAGCGAGGACCCGGCAATGCTCTTCTGCAGCAGGCCGATCAGGTGCGCGATGCTGAGGCAATACGCGCTGATCAGCAACATCAGCACACCGACCGCAACGAACATCAGCATCCACCGCAGGTGAGACCCGTTGAACAGCGCCGTGTCCGACCAGTAAACGCCAGCAAGCGCGGCGCTCAGACACAGGCTGCAGAGACTGGCCATGCCCAGCTTACGCTTCAGCCTCCAGGGCTCGAACGGCCCGAACAGCCAGCTGACGAGCGCCGCAATGCCCATGCAAGCAATCGTGAGTATGCTCCACAAGGTGAGGGCGGCCGCTTCGAGATCGCTGCCACCGAGGTGGATGGTGCCGTCATCGCCCGCCAGTTCGTTCATCTGGACTACGAACGCGTTCCCGATGAGCGGCAGACCGGCAATCCACTCGATGATCGCGCCGAGCAGATCCACCAACCCCTCCAGATTGTTCACGACGAGCAGCGCGATCGGCATGGCGATTCCGAACAGCCAGGCGGTGATCATCGGTGCGAGCTGACTCCATCGGACCAGGCTCAACGCCAGATCCACGATCAGTTTGAGCGGATTGGACGGCATCTCGTGCGTCGTGTCACGAGCCGCCGGGGGCAGGCTGATTCGAGGTGCTCCGAAGCAGCCGGGACCGGTCGGCGGGGCTGTACGTGTCGGCAAGCTGCAGCTGATTTCCGCCCTCGCCGATGTTGATACGGGACAGACTCACCACCTGACTTGCCGGGATTTCGCGATACTGCGGCCACGTCGATGCGACCTGCGCCACCGGGAATCCCTCCCGATGCGCTACCCAGTTCAGCCAGACGTCGTCCGCCTGCGGGCACACGCTCAGAAACCCCGTTCCGTGTCGTCGCAACGCGCTCAGAAACGCCGCGGGATAGATTGCACCGCTGGCCCCTATGCAGAAATTCAGCGGGTGGGGCGCGCTGTCCGGTGCGGGCCCCCAGCTCCCGTACGGTGCGAAGTGGCACCCTTCGAGTTGCACGCGACGCGCGCGATGACAGTGAATGTAGTCCGGCTCGCGCTCATGAGCTTCCACCAGCATCGCCAGCCAGTCATGCTCGTAGATGATGTCGTCGTCTGCGGTCACTACCGGATCTGCATGGACCTCCTGCGAAGCAACGTAGGGGTAGTACTTGGTATGCGGTCCCAGATCCGGGGTGTAACGGATCTCCAGGCCCCGCTCCACCAGAGACAGGAGCGAATCAGGCAACGCTCTGTCCGCTTCTTCGTCGGCCAGCCACAGCAGGATCCGTCTCGGCTTCAGCCGGCCCTGCCCGATTGATTCGACCGCAAGGTGTACCGACTGAATCCGCGTGGAGTGCGAAGTCAACGAGAGGATCGGTCCCGCAGGATCGAGCAGCGACGCCTTCGATCTGCGGTTGAGGCGTGCGAGCCGCACCCGGTCGAGATAGGGGACCACGGCCCGGAGATTGGCGCGCGCCGGATTGGTGAACGTCCCGATCTCCTTGCGCAGACGCCAATGCAGACGCCACCGACGTTGCAGCACGTCGCTCTTGGTCAGCGCTATCTCGTCATCTCGTCCACGCCGCAGTGCAGCAAGCTGATCCGCGTCCACCGCTGTCGCGCTCGACCTGAGCATGCGGAGATCGTGGAACGCGAGGGTTTCCAGCTTGTGCGTGGTAACGAGCACGTCTCTCGCGGCATCCACATGGAGACCCTTGATCCCGCCCTCTCGGGCCGCGTAGCGACCCTTGTAGAAAGTCTCGTCGGGCAGCATGCGGATCGAGGCCGACGGAGCCAGGTGCCCGAGCCAGCCGTCAGGCGGTTTCCTGTAGTAGTGCACATACGGGCTCGCTGCATCTGCGACATAGAGATCACCGGTACCGTCGAAGCTCAAGCCGTGCGGACAGACGCTTCCGTCCAGCAGCCCGACCGGTGGACTCCTTCGATCCAGTGCCGGCGTATTCGCCCAGATCTGCACCTGACCCTGAACGTGATTGCTGACCGCCACCCAGTTCCGATCCGGACTGAGACTGATTCCGTCCGGGATCTGCAACTCGCTCTCGATCCGGATCCCTTCGTTGACGACCCGGGGTTCGTCCCCGAGCGCAAAAACATGGCTGGTCACGAAGTGCCACTGATCGCTGCAGACGAATGCCCTGAAGCGTGCCTCGTCGATCCAGTATCCCGCTGCCGAGCCCGGTGTCTTCACCAGGGCGTTCAGGAATCCCCCGCCGTTGATGGCTGCCACGGGATGGACTTCCATCAGATCGCCGACCGCCTCCGGGTCGGGAACCTGAATCAGGCTCACATCACCGCCTCTGCTGCAGACGAGCAGATGCCCATCGTCCAGAAAAAGGCATCCATGCGGTTGACGGAAGCTGTCCGAACGGAGGCACACGCAGGCGGGCAGATCGACGGTCACGACATCGCCATCGCGACGCATGGCCAACGAGAACACATACACCTGATTTCTGGAGAATGCCGCGAGCGCAAGGCGGGTACCGTCCGGCGATACCGCCACGTCTTCCGTGCGCCCTACTTCGCCGATGGCGGCGCGTACGGCTGCCGAAGCGGAAAAGCTGATCGCAGCGTCAGCTGCCATGCACTGTCTCGAACATGATGACCACCATGCTTGCAGATCTGTTATCGGAATACATCAGTGCTTTGTAGCGAACGAGCCCACACATTTCCCTTGGGCCCGCACAAGGTGCGTACTTGGCTTGTTTCCAACCGATGATAGTATGACGACGGTCTCCCCGCAGTGTCGAATATCGTGAGGTCTGATGTCATCGAAAGTGGTGTTGCTCGGCATCTGCGCCGCCAATCGTGATCTTTTGACCGGGTGGGCAGAGGAAGGACTTCTGCCCAACTACAAATCCGCAATGGCACGGGGACTGGTCGCGCCGGTGGAATCCATGCCGGGCTTTTACGTCGGAACGACCTGGCCATCTTTCACCACCTGCGTCCAGCCCGCACGGCACAGCCGACACTACATCGCGCAGATCGAACCGGGGACCTACGATATCGTTCATCGTCCCAAGGGCGAGGGCATACGCGCCGAGCCATTCTGGAAGGCACTCAATCGGGCCGACCTGAAGGTCGCGCTGTTCGACATCCCCCACACGGCGCCAACCGAAGGGCTGCAGGGGATTCAGGTCGTCGAGTGGGGCGCCCACGACGGAGACTTCGGCCGGACACAGACGCGTCCACGTGAGCTCGCGGACGAGATCGACCAGCTCTTCGGTACGCATCCGGCACCGAGGTCGTGTGACGGCAGCAAGACAGCCAGCCAGTTTGCGGCGTTTCGCGATGCGCTGGTATCCGGTGCCGCGCGACGGGCGGAGATGACGCGGCACTATCTTCAGCAGGGTGACTGGGACCTGTTCGCCCAGGTCTGGACCGAGTCTCATTGCGTCGGTCATCAGTGCTGGCATCTTCACGACCCC
>JASFLG010000250.1:0-6700 GCA_050118205.1 Pseudomonadales bacterium | reverse complement strand
CAAGCTCATCTACTGGTCGGACATCACCACGGCCTCGCCGCAGATCATGGGCGATGCTGGGATACCGGCGGAGGAGCGGGCGAAGGATCTGGCCGAGTGCGCGCGCACGTTCGCCGAGCTGTGGGGCGAGCGGGCCGCCCAGGCCCCGGGTGACGACCTCATTTCCATGCTGGCGCACGGCGCGTCGACGAAAGACATGCTGAGCCGGCCGAAGGAGTTCATCGGCAACATCATGCTGCTGATCGTCGGCGGCAACGACACGACCCGCAATTCCATCAGCGGCGGCGTTCTGGCGCTGAATCGTTTTTCCGACCAGTACGAGAAGCTGCGTGCCGATCCCGGCCTCATCCCGAACATGGTCGCCGAGATGATCCGCTGGCAGACGCCCGTGATCCACATGCGTCGAACCGCCACCGAGGACACCGAGCTCCGCGGCAGAAAGATCAGGAAGGGCGACAAGGTGGTGATGTGGTATCTGTCGGGCAATCGGGACGAAGAGGTCTTCGAGGACGCGGACAAGCTGATCATCGACCGCCCGAATGCGCGTCAGCACGTGGCGTTCGGCTACGGCATTCACCGCTGCATGGGTAACCGTCTGGCGGAGATGCAGCTGCGGGTGCTGTGGGAGGAGATCATGCAGCGCTTCCACACCGTCGAGGTCGTCGGTGACGCGGTCTACGCGCCGAACAACTTCATCCACGGCATCACCGAGCTGCCGGTGCAGGTTCGACCGAAATGAAACGCCTCGCTGTCCGCGCATGAAGTTCGGCGTCCTGCAGTTCTTCAGCTGGCCGGGCAGGCGGGTGCCGCTGGACGTGGTCTATGATCGGGCCTTTCAGCGCATCGACGTCATGGAGCGCACCGGCTACGACGCGGTGTGGCTCGCAGAACACCACTTCAGCACCTACAGCGTCTGCCCGTCCATTCACATGATGGGCACGCACATCGCGGCGCGAACGGAGCGTCTGCGGATCGGAACGGCGGTTTCGCTCGCGCCCTTCTACCATCCGCTGCGGCTGGCGGAGGAGGTGGCGCTGCTGGACGTGCTCTCCGGAGGTCGTGTGAACTGGGGTGTGGGCCGCGGCTTCGACGCTACCGAGTACCGCACGTTCGGTATCGAGCTGGAGGAGAGCTATCCGAGGTTTCGCGAGGCGGTGGAGGTGGTGCTGGCGGCTTGGCGGGACGACCGGCTGACCTTCGAGGGCGAGTTTCACCGCTTCGAGGACATCGAGGTGCTGCCGAAACCGCTGCAGAAACCGCACCCACCTGTCTGGCTGGCCGCGACCTCCACCGGAGCCGTGGAGTGGTGTGCTGCGCACGGCTACTCGGTGCTCATGGACCCCCACGCCTCCCACGCGGATATCGCTGCCAAACGGGCCCAGTACCAATCGGTGCTGGAGTCGTCCGGGTACTCGATGGAAGGGCGCGTAATCCCCATGGCGCGCAACATCGCGCTGGGCAGGACGCTCAAGGAGGCGGAGGAGACAGCCCGACAGGGGGCCGGGTTCATGTTCGGCAGTTATCTGCCGAAAGACGGCGCGTATGCCCGTGCGTCATCCGAGAAGCGGGTGGACCCCAAGGCGATCGGAGACCTCGGCGAGGACGATCCGGTCAGCCGCTACGTCGACGGCTCCATCATCTGGGGCACACCGGAGAAGGTGATCGACGATCTTCAGATGCTCGCCGAAACGCTGCCGCTCGAGTACCTCATGTGCGCGCCGCTGAGCCATGCGTCTTTCGAGCTCTTCACGGAACGCGTGATGCCTGCCTTTCTGTGACGCGATCCGGCGGGTCCGGACAAGTCATCTTGCCAGCGGATCGGGCCGCAGCTGTACCCTGCCGACGAAGGAGCGCGGCAGCTCCGAGTGGTGGATCGGGTCGAGACCGTTGGTGAACCACAGGCCGCGTCCCTTCCAGCCCGCAGCGGGGTCGTCGATACGGCCGTCCAGGCCGCGCGTGTAGGTGTTCAGCGGGTACGGAATGCGGATCACGACGAACTCCTCCGTCTCCGGCCGGAAGGCGAGCAGCGAGTCGGAGCCGGTGCCGTTCATGATCACCACGTCCTTGCCGAGTCCCAGGGTGTCGTGCTGATCGACGAACAGGTAGTAGTGGAAGTCCGCGCCCACGGCGCCCGCCTCGCTCCCAGTCTGCATGACGGGACCCGGGCTGCGGTACAGCCGCCATCCTTCCGGGCACTGATCTCCGGGCCCCCAGGTCTGTCGGCACTTGGAGCGATCGAAACGGGCCAGGTGGCCGCTGCCACCAAGGGAGGCCCAGATGATGCCGTGGCTGTCCACGTCGACGCCCCGGGGGCCGGACCCCGGTGCTGGCGGCACGTAGGTCTCGTGGGTGTCGGTGGCGGGATCGTAGCGCACCAGCCGGCCGCGATAGTCGAGCGCCTCGCCCGGATTGCCTCCCGGTTGTGCGGTCCACACGCTGTGATCGAGCGGATTGGGGATGATGCCGTAGTTGAAGCCGACGATGGGCATGTCCGCTTTGCCGTCGCCGTTCGAGTCGACGACGATCTCGGACCATCCCTGAGCCTCGGCCAGCGTCTCGGGTCGATCGGGATCGTATCGGTCGGGATCGAACCAGCCGATCACATAGGAATCGCCGCTCGTCCACAGCCTGCCGCTGCCGTCGAACTGGAGGTGATGGGTTCCAAAGCAGGTGTCGATCAGCTCGAACCGTCTCGTCTTCGTGTCGAACCAGCCGAGCTGACGATGGTGATAGCGTCCCGCGATCCCCGGCGAGCGGCTGCAGAATGCCGGCAGGTCGACGTCCCACTCCCGACGTACCTGAGTGGTGATCCAGACACGGCCCCGCGAGTCGAGCATGGGGTTGTGCGGATTGGCCGGATTGTCATAGCGTCCCTCGAAGCTGCTGGTGCCGGATGCGGTGGGGCAGCCGAGGGATCCGAACCCCATCGGGATGAGCTGGCTTTGCGAACCGTCGCTTGAGGCCTGATAGGTCTGATCACACCACGGCACGTCGAAGCCGCCGATCGTCGGGACTTCCGCTTCCGTGGTGCTGTTTGTCTGCGGGTCCACGATCAGCAGCCGGTCGTTGGCGAGATCCACGCCGTAGACCGGGCCATTCGCATACCGGGAGGGATTGCGTTTGTCCGTCGCGATTTCGTCGTGCGCGTAGGTGAAGCCGTCGCCCCACGCCCACTCGGTGATGACGAGGTTGCGCTCGATGCCAACCGGACGAGGCGGAGGGGCAGGCGTCTCGCCCGACATGATGCGCGCCGACCAGTCCGCCAGCACATCGAGCAGCTGATCGCGCCCGAGTCCTGTGGCGGTGGCGTCCATGAAGGTCGACTTCCTGAGCCCCGCGTCGAACGCTTCGCGCGTGCGGTAGCGCGTGATGGTCGACCCGACCTGATGACAGAGCTGGCAACCGAGCTTGAACGCACTGGTCCAACCGGGGTCGCCCTGTGGCGGGTGCAGGAGGGAGAGCCAGTAGCTGGCCGGATAGATCGCCGCCGCATCGCGCTTGCCGGGTGCGGGGACGGCCGTAAGGTCCAGCGTGTCGCCGGGCCGACCCTGCACGCGCAGGGAATCGACCAGGCCGTAGCCGCGCACCCAGAGCTCGTAGGTTCCCTGGGGCAGCTCCGGCAGCGCGAACCGTCCGGCATCGTCGGTGGCCACAATCTTACGAAACGGCGTTGGCAGGTCAGTGGTTTCGGCAATGACCCAGACGCCGGCTTCCGGCGTGCCGGCCGGGTCTCTGACCCGGCCATCGATGTAATCGGGTGCCGGCGCCGTCCAGGCAAGGCCCGCCGTTGTGCAGAAGGCCAGAGCCAGGATGGCACTAACCGCTCCGCGGCGACCCGTACGGGACAGGTCCGGAGCGCGGGTTCGGCGAAGGGTTGCGGTCACAGGTTGTAGCCGGTCTCGTTGTGCAGCGCGAGATCCAGTCCCTCCGATTCCTGCTCTTCCGTGACGCGCAAGCCGACGACGAGGTCCACGAACTTGAGAATCACGTAAGTCGCAATCGAGGTGTAGACGAGGGTCGCCAGCACACCGGTGCCCTGGGCCATGAGCTGGTCGATCATCTTGCCGGAATCGACCCCGAATCCGGCGCCGCCCAAGGCTTCCGAGCAGAACACGCCGGTGAGCATCGCGCCGATGATGCCGCCGATGCAGTGGACGCCGAAGGCGTCCAGGGAGTCGTCGTAGCCGAGCGCCCGCTTCACCGAAGTGGCGGCGAAGAAGCAGCCGACACCTGCCGCGAAACCGATCACTATGGCCCCCATGGGCCCCGCCGAGCCCGAAGCCGGCGTAATTGCAACGAGTCCCGCGACCGCACCGGAGATGATGCCGAGCACGCTGGGCTTCTTATGAATCGCCCACTCGACGATCATCCAGCCGAGCGCCGCACACGCGGTCGCGATCTGGGTGACCAGCATGGCCATCCCGGCCGTGCCATCCGCAGCCAGCTCGCTGCCGGCATTGAAACCGAACCAGCCGACCCAGAGCAGGGACGCGCCGATGACCGAGAAGTTGAGGTTGTTCGGAGGCATCGGCGTCGTGGGGTAACCGCGACGTTTGCCGATCACCAGTGCGGCGACCAGGGCGGCAATCCCGGCGTTGATGTGCACCACGGTGCCGCCCGCAAAGTCCAGGATACCCCGCGCGCCGAGCCAGCCGCCGCTGCCCCACACCCAGTGGGTGACGGGTGAGTAAACGACGGTCGACCAGAGCGCGATGAAAAGGAGCAGCGCGGAGAACTTCATGCGATCGACGAACGCACCGACGATCAGGGCCGGGGTGATGATGGCGAACGTGAGCTGGAAGGTCACGAACACGGTCTCCGGGATGGATCCGGACACCGCGTCCACACCGACGCCGTTGAGGAACATCTTGTCGAGCCCGCCCCAGTAGGCACCATCGCCGCCGAAGGCGATGCTGTATCCCCACAGCGTCCAGATCACGGTGACCAGACAGGTGATAGCGAAACACTGCATCAGCACCGACAGGACGTTCTTAGCACGCACCAGTCCACCATAGAACAACGCCAGTCCCGGTATGGTCATCAGCAGCACCAGCGCGGTGGCGGTGATCATCCACGCGGTGTCGCCGGAGGACAGCTCGTCCGCAGACGCGACGGGGGCAAGCGCCATCAATCCCACCGTAACCGCCACCTGCCTCGAGCCGCCAGTCCGAAACTGAGACAGGAGCTCAGCGAAGCATCGTCTCTCCATTTCTGTTCCCCCCGAATTCTTCTGATTCGATCAGAGAGCCTCGGCGCCCGTCTCGCCCGTGCGGATGCGGATCACCTCCTCGAGCGACGAGACGAAGACCTTGCCGTCGCCGACCTTGCCCGTGCGGGCGGTCGTGCTGATGGTCTCCAGAACCTGATCGAGGAGATCCTCTGCGATCGCGAGCTCGATCTTGACCTTGGGTACGAAGTCGATGACGTACTCCGCACCGCGGTACAGCTCGGTGTGACCTTTCTGGCGCCCGAATCCCTTTGCCTCGGTGACCGTCATGCCCTTGATGCCGATCCCGGAAAGTGCCTTCCGGACGTCGTCCAGCTTGAATGGCTGTATGATCGCAGTAACCAGTTTCATGTGTCCCCCCTCTTTTCCGGTGCTTGACCTTGTCTGCCCCGTCGGTCGCGGCAGCCAAGCTGCCTCAGGATGCCTTTCGGATGGATGATTACAGAACTCCGGTCAATCGAACAACCCGCAGGACCCATCCGTTGACTTGCACGTCACGAATCCTCGTTGGCTTCCCCGTCAGGAAGATTGTCACCTTCCCGGCGGCGTCCCACCACCTCGAAGATCATTCCGGACACGGGGTAGACGCGGGTTACGCGGAAGATCAGACCTCGGCGTGACATCGGCCGCACACGGCGAAGCTCCTTCAGCTTCGGCAGAAAGTTCAGCGCCACGATCAGGCGGGCGAGGGTGGAGACGGCAAAGGCGGCATACAGCGGCGTCAGCCAGCTGAATTCCGTATCGAAGAGCTGCAGCGCGGTCGGAAAGTGCGTTCCGATCCAGGCCCCCACGGCGGCGCCCACGAAAATGGCGATGGCAATCAGCACGTTGTGCAGCGCCATGAGCGTTGCGCGAAGTTCCCGCGGCGTGAGCTCGTAGACGCGATTGGTCGAGCTCAGGGTGAAGCCGGCCCAGGCCAGACCCGACAGCGCCTGCACGGCCAGGATGTACGGGTAGCTGGTGGACACCAGCCACAGCGCCGGCAGCCAGGGGATGATGAAGCCGGTGGTGACGAGTATGAGGCGGTTGCCAAACAGATCGGAGAGCCGGCCCCAGCGCGCAAGCGTCAGGAACTGGACGCTCACCGACATGGCGGTGCTGAACATGAACGCCACGTAGCTGAAGTGCAGATCGCGCAGCTGATACAGGGCGAAGAATGGCGACGCGATGGCGACGGCGAACTGCATTGCCGCCACGAACAGGGTGAACGGCAAGAGATCGGTGGAGCGCAGGCCCTGCCAGACCTCCCGATGCCAGGGCGATTCCACCGCGGCTACGTGCCCGGGCGGGTCATCCATCCGATGCAGGTGCCACGCAGAGGCCAGCCGAAGCACTGCCGCACTGACAAATATGATCAGGAACCCGAAGTAGGCGGATGCGAGCGCATCGAATGCCTCCAGCACGAGACCTGCCGCGATCAGCGCGGAGAAGTTGGCGAAGCTCGACCAGCGCGTGCGCAGCGCGAAGAAGCGA
>JASFLG010000249.1:0-6716 GCA_050118205.1 Pseudomonadales bacterium | reverse complement strand
GCTGAAGCAGGCGGGCATCACTCATCGTGAGCTCGATGTGCCCGGCCTCGTCGCGTTGCAGCCGATGCTGGCGGAAAGTGCCGACCGGCTGGTCGGCGCCGTCCACTACCCGGACGATCAGGTCGGTAACGCACGCCTGTACTGCGAGTCGCTGGCGCGCTGGCTTGCGGGGGAGGGCGTGGCGATGCGTTTCAGCGAGCAGGTGCTCGGCTTCGAGCGGACCTTTCGCTCCGTCTCCGCGGTGCGGACGCCGAGGGGACGGTTGGAGGCGGATGCTTTCGTGCTCGCGGCGGGCTGCTTCAGCCGTCCGCTGGCACGCCAGCTCGGGATGAGGATTCCCGTGGTGCCGGCCAAGGGATACTCGGTGACCGTGCCCCTGAGCGACACGGCACCTGAGCTGCCGGTGGTGGACGATGCGCTGCATGCCGCCGTCGTGCCGCTGGGTGGCGACCGCCTGCGGGTGGCGGGCACCGCCGAGTTCGCGGGTTTCGACATGACCGTGCGACCGGAGCGCATCCGCAATCTGCTGCGACTGCTCGATCGCATCTATCCCGGGGTGCCCGTGGATGGTGCCCGGCTCGATGCCTGGGCGGGCCTGCGGCCGATGACGCCGGACGGGCGCCCGCTGCTCGGTCCCACACGGCTCGGCAACCTGTTCCTCAACACCGGCCACGGCGCGCTGGGCTGGACTCTCGCGGCAGCGTCGGGGAAAGTGGTCGCGGAGCAGGTGCTGAAGCTGCCAGCGGCTTTCGACGCGGCTGCGTTTGCACCCGACCGCTTCTGAAAGGGCCGGGACAGACAGCGGGACAAGGAAAACAAGAACCGCCAGGAGGGGGTATGGCAGCGGGACCGCACGAACAGTTCTCGTCCCGATTCGGTTTTCTGATGGCGGCGATCGGTTTCGCCGTCGGTCTGGGGAACATCTGGCGATTCCCGTACATCACCGGCGAGAACGGTGGCGGCGCGTTCATCGTGGTCTACCTTCTGTGCGCGTTCGGTATCGGCGTCCCTATCCTCATCGGCGAGATCATGATCGGCCGTCGCGGGCACATGAGTCCGGTGGTCGCCATGCAGAAGGTGGCCCAGGCGGAAGGGCGCAGCAGCGCGTGGCGGTGGGTGGGCGCGATCAATCTGCTCACCGCCTTCATCATCTCCGTGGTGTACATCGTGGTCATCGGCTGGGTGCTGCACTATCTGTTCGTGGCGCTCACCGGAGGGTTCACCGATCCGAATGGGGTGGCATCCACGGCGCGCTTTGACGCGCTGATGACCGACGTGCCCGGGATGATTTTCTGGACCGCCGCGGGGCTCGTGCTCACCGGATTGATCATCTACTTCGGGGTTCAGCACGGCATCGAACGCACGGTTCGGGTGCTCATGCCGACCCTCTTTGCCCTCCTGGTGCTGCTCGCCGGCTACAACCTGTTTGCGGGTGGTTTCGGCGCCGCCGCCGACTACCTGTTTTCCGCCGACTTCTCCAAGGTCGGGCCGCGTACGGTGCTGGCTGCCGTCGGGCAGGCGTTCTTCTCCGTCGGCGTTGCCATGGCGGGCATGATGACGTTTGGCGCCTATCTGCCGCAGGACGTGTCCATTCCGCGCAGCGTGCTGATCATCGTGACGGCCGACACGCTCGTCGCGCTGGTGGCCGGTCTGGTCATCTTTCCTGCCGTGTTCAAATTCGGCCTGGATCCCGCCGGCGGCGCGGGTCTCGTCTTTCAGACCCTGCCGGTCGCCTTTGCGCAGATGCCGGGTGGGCAGATCGTCGCGGTTCTGTTCTTCGTTCTGCTCGCCGTCGGCGGCATCACCTCCATGGTCGGCCTGGTCGAGCCGGTCGTGTCCTGGCTCGAGGAGCATCGCGGATTGGCGAGGCATGTCAGCACGCTGCTGACGATCGTGACCATCGGCGTGCTGAGCGTGTTCAGCATCCTTTCCTACAACGTGTGGTCCGGCTATCAGATCTTCGGTCGGGACCTGAATGGCATCCTCGATTACGTCTCCAACCAGATGATGTTGCCGGTGGGCGGTTTCCTCATTGCCTGGTTCGTCGGCTGGTTTGTCAGCCGGGGGGCGTCGGAGGCGGAGTTGAACATGAGCAGCGCCGCGCTCTTCCGTCTGTGGTACTGGCTGATCCGCTGGGCCGTGCCGCCCGCCGTCGCGCTCATACTGGTGACCGGGCTGTCGAGCTGACGCCCGGGGATATGTACAAGCTCTGCTACTACGTGCCGGAGTCGCACCTCGAGACGACCAAGCGGGCCGTGTTCGAGGCCGGCGGCGGGCGCGCTGGCGACTACGACTGCTGCTGCTGGCAGGTCCGGGGGGAGGGACAGTTCCGGCCTCTGGCGGGCAGCCGACCGTTCATCGGCAGGGAGGGTGAGCTCGCGCGGGTCGCCGAGTACCGCGTAGAGCTCGTCTGCTCGGATGCGGTGGCACGGGCGGTGGTCGAGGCGCTGTGTCTGGCGCATCCGTACGAGGAGCCGGCGTTCGATCTCATCCGGACAGAGGACCCCCGGTCGGACGGCTGACAGCCCCCGGGTCAATTCTCTATCCTTGCAGGACCGCGGCAGCGAGAGGAACGATATGGTCCGATTTCCCCCGACCTGGGTGCTGGTCGCGGACAGCGCCCGCGCACGTATCTTCGCCTGGTCCGAGTTCACCGGCCCGCTCGTGGAGCTCGAGGACATGGCCAATCCGGAAGGCCGGCGGCGTACCCGAGAGCTCGCGGCCGACCGACCCGGAGTGACCTATGCCTCGAAAGGATTCGGCAGCGCTCACCGGATGCAGGAGCACTCACCGGCCGAGTCCGCCGTGGAGAGCTTCGCCCGCAGCCTCGCCGAGGCGCTGAAGACGGGGCTCGACAAACGCCGCTGTGAGCGCCTGGTGCTGGTGGCGCCGCCGGAGTTTCTCGGCCGCCTTCGCTCGCACCTCGACCGGCGCACGGAGAAGGCCGTGGTGCAGAGCCTGGCCAATGACCTGAGCCAGGCCTCGCCCGACATGATCTTTTCCCGGCTGCCGCGCCTGAACAACCTGGATGGCAGCGGCTGAGCGGGCGAGGCGCCCCGCTCGAAGGTGGATCCCCGGCTACGCCGGGATGCGCACCGGCAGCTCCCGGATTCCGTGGATGAAGCTCGACTTCAGAAAGACCGGGTCGCCGACGACCTCGATCAGGGGGAAGCGCTTCATGATCTCTTCCCAGAGGATCCGGAGCTGCATCTCGCCAAGACGGTTGCCGAGGCAGCGGTGGATGCCGAACCCGAAGGAGAGGTGCTTGCGGGCATCCGGTCGGTCGACGATGAAGCGGTTCGGGCTCGTGAACGCGTCATCGTCGCGATTCCCGGAGATGTACCACATGCAGATCTTGTCATGCTTGGCGATCCGCTGACCGCCGACCTCCGTGTCGGTGACCGCCGTCCGGCACATGTGCGCCACCGGTGACTGATAGCGGATGATCTCCGAGACCATGTTCGGGATGACGCCGGGATCGTCGCGCAGCTTCCGGTACTCGTCCGGGTTCTGATTGAGCGCGAGCACGCCGCCGCTGATCGAGTTGCGCGTCGTGTCGTTGCCGCCCACGATCAGCAGGAGAATGTTGCCCAGATACTCGTTGGGCGGCATGTTCCTGGTGGATTCGCCGTGCGCCAGCATGGAGATCAGGTCGTTGCCGGGCTCGGTCTGGGCGGCGCGTTCCTTCCATACGTTGTCGAAGTACTGCCAGCAGTTCCAGAGCTCCTTGAACCCTTCCTCGACCGATTCGAATGCCTCGGGGTTCGACAGGTTCTCCACCGAATCCGACCAGTAGATCAGCTTGCTCCGATCCTCCTGGGGGACACCGAACAGGGTCGCCAGCATCCGCCCGGTGAGGTCCTTGGAGACCAGATCCACCCAGTTGAACGTTTCGTTGCGCGGAAGGCCGTCCAGAATCTCGCCGGCTCTCTGGCGGATGAGCGGTTCGAACGCTGCCAGGTGGCGAGGCGCGAACATCGGAGCCACCACCTTGCGCTGCTCGTCGTGCTTCGGCGGGTCCTCCATGATGAACATGGGCAGGTGGAACATGGGGTCGGGCTCGGCGTCCTCCGGCTGCACCTGGCCGCCGAGGCGGATGCCGCCCATCCGGATGTCCGAGGAAAAAAGCTCGTGGTGCGTATCGACATACTTGATGTCGTCGTACTTGGTAATGCTCCAGTACTCGCCGAACTGGCTCGCCTCACACTTCTGCACGGGTGATTCCGCGCGCAGGCGCTCGAAGTAGGGCCAGATGGCGTCGGCTTCGAAAAGGCTCGGATGGGCCGGATTGAGTTCTGCGAGGGGCAGCGTGTAGGGGTCCACGGTGACATCGATCTGCCACTCCTGCCATAGCTCCTGGTTTGAGCGGCGCATGCGCTCCTTCGGAGTGCCCTCGCTCTGCTCCGCTTGCCCGTTGGGATCTTTCGTCTCTGCCACGTCTGTATCTCCCGAGGCTGAATTGCCCCGATTATACCGGGTATAGTCCCGGGAACTCACTCGAGCAGGGGAACTTCTGGCAATGCTGGAGCTGGCGACGGATGCGGATATCGAGCGCTTTCTGCGGCCCTACCGGATCGACCAGCCGGGGCGGATCTCTCTGGACGACTTCGATCCGGACGATACGGACTCGCTCCCCTCCAATTTCAAGAAGGAAGCCAAGTCCATGCTGAAGCGGGGCATAGACTGGATGGCGGAGCAGCAGCCGATCCTGGCCGCCGACGACCGGGAGTCCCTGCTGATCATCTTTCAGGGTCGGGACGCGGCGGGCAAGGACAGCATGATCCGCCACGTGATGAGCGGTCTGAATCCCCAGGGCTGCCACGTGACCTCGTTCAAGCATCCGTCCTACGAGGCGCTGGATCACGACTATCTCTGGCGCTACCACCAGAGCGTGCCGGGGCGAGGGGAAATCGGCATCTTCAATCGCTCCCACTACGAGGAGGTGCTGATCGTGCGGGTGCATCCGGAGATCCTGGAGGCACAGCGGCTGCCGCCGGATCGAGTGGGCGGAGACATCTGGGAGCACCGCTTCGAGGACATCAACAACTTCGAGCGGTATCTGTCCCGCAACGGCGTGCACATCCTCAAGTTCTTTCTCAACGTTTCCCCGAAGGAACAGAAGAAGCGCTTTCTCGAGCGCCTCGACTCCCCGGAGAAGCATTGGAAGTTCTCCCAGGCCGACATCGATGAACGGGATTTCTGGGATGACTACACCGCGGCATATGAGGATGCGATCTCTCACACCGCGCAGCCGCACGCGCCCTGGTTCGTGGTGCCGTCCGATCACAAATGGTTTGCCCGTCTGCTGGTGGCGAGTGCGGTGGTCGCCAAGCTGCGTTCTCTGAAGCTCTCCTATCCGGAGATCGCGCCCGGCAGCCGGGCTGCGTTCGAGGCCGCGCGCAAGCGGCTCGAATCTCACTGACCTCGGACACCACCGATCCCCGAATTGGTGCCGTCTGTTGGCTCGTTGCACCGGCGCGGTGCCCGCTCCCTTGCAATACCTTGTCATCGGCGTACAATGCGCCGCCATGAAACGACCTAGCATGCAAATTCGTTACGAGATCGGCTCCGGCAACGGGTCTGTGTGGCATCCGCTGCACGACGCGACCGGTATCGATCGCTTCGCCGTGTTCTCGGCATAGCGTTTGCATCGTCTCCCGGTGCGGACGCCGGGAGACAACATCAACCCCCTCTTCTCTGTTGTTCTCTCCGGCGTCGGCGCAGGGCGTTTCGATTCCCGACGTAATGGAGATGACGACATGGAAAATCTGGCAATCGCCCTCATCCTGCTGGTCACGGCCGGGTATGCCGTGCTGGTCGCCGTGAGCATCCACAAGGGCAAGCGATGGGCAGTGGAAGTCGCCCGTGCGATCTCCATGCTCGATCCTCAGGGCGCCGCCTACGACCTGCGCCTGCGTGCAGTCCTGGATGCGACCCCACCGCCCGAGCCCGAAGGCACCGCGGCCCGGGACGCGCAAGACGATCGTCTGGCGGCCTGAACGCGCCGTCCGATCCCACGGCAGCGGCCTCGATCGCGGCACGGGCCTCGATCGCGGCACGGGCCTCGATCACGGCGCCGCCGTGGTTCAGATGGCGGTCTCGACGAGGATCTCGATCAGCGCAGCACCGACCCACGTCAGCGGCGGGATGATCAGATACAGCCCCAGGCGGCTCACCACCGAGGTGTCGAAGGGCCACTCGCTGGCGCCGGCTACCTCGCGCCGATAGACGAGCAGTGGTTCGAGCTCAGCGTATGCGTTACCCGCAGTGGGCGGCTCCCGGGTGAGCCGGGCAATGTCCCGGTTCACGCGATTCAGCGCGTCTCGCTTCGAGCGCAACATCCGTCCGTGCACCGGCCAGATTGGAAGCACGAGCAGGGCCACCATGGGGATGGCCGTCGCGATCAGCCCGGGAACGAACGTCACCCAGTGCACGTCGTCGTCGAGGAACATGGTGGGAAAGGCCGCCTGGGCGCCGATCATGGCGAGGGTCGAGCTGACGGCGATGCTGCCGAACGGTGTCAGGGCGCGAATGCTGAGCACGTCCACGTGCACGCGAGCGCCCAGGCGTGCGAACCGAACGGCGTTCTCCAGCAGGGACGCGATCACGGCCGTCATGATCACCCAGGTAAGCAGGGTGATCGACATGCTGAGCATGCTCGCCGCGTTCGACAGGGTGTCGGTCAGCTGACCGTCGGCGAAGAGCAGCGCGTTGTG
>JASFLG010000248.1:0-6721 GCA_050118205.1 Pseudomonadales bacterium | reverse complement strand
GGATGCGACGGTCAGGAGATCGTTGCCGGAGCCCAGCGAGAGCAGCAGGACCTCGAAGGCCGAGTAGTCGATGCCGGCGCCGAGACCCAGCCCCGTCACGGACGTGCTGGTCAGCACGCCGGTATTGATGGCCGTGTCGCCGCTATCGTCGACGTTCGCCGTGTCGGAACCGCCCTGACCGTCGAGCACCAGCCGGCCGCTCACTGCGTTCACCGTGGTGGGCGCTACGCTGCCCACGTTGACCCGGTCTCCACCCGAACCGGTCCGGATCGTCGACAGCGTGCTGGCGTGCGTGCTCCGCACGTTCATGACGTCCGCGCCCCCACCCAGGCGGATGGTGAGCGTCTCGACACCCGAGTAGCCGATCCCCGATCCCATGTCGAGGCCGGTCAGCTCGCTGCTGGTCAGCGTGCCCGTGTCGCCCGTGCCATCACCCGTGTCGTCCACGAATACGGCATCGTTGGCGCCCTCGCCTTCAATGTTCAGTCTGCCGGCAACGGCGTTCACCGTGCCGCCCAGGCTGGGGCTCGTGCTGCCGACATTGATGGTGTTGATCGACGGTCCGGTGCCCGTCTTCAACGTGGTGGTGGTCCCCGCCTGGGTGCTGCGTACGTTGACCGTATCCTGGCGGGCACCCAGGTAGAGGTTAAGGCTGGTGACGTTGCTGTAGGAGATGCCCCCAGCCGTCTCCGTGCTGCCGGGCATACCGAGACCCCAGAGCCGGCTGCTGGTGAGGTAGGCCACCTCCGCACCGTCGTTGTTCCGGTCGTAGACGTTCAAAGTATCGTTGGCCGCGGGCCCACCGACCACAAGCAGCTTACCGGCGATGGCTTCCACCTTGCCCGTGGTCTGCGGGGTGCTGGAGCCCACGTTCACGATGTTGGTACCCACGTCGCCGGTGCGGACGGTGGTCGTAGTTGCCGCGTTCGTGCTGCGAACGTTCACCGTGTCGGTCCTCGTTCCCAGACGCAGCTCCAGACTCTCCACGTTGCCGTAGTCGATTCCGGCCTGAGACTCACCGCTGCCCGGCATGTCGAGACCCCAGATTCTGCTTGCCGTGATCCAGGCCGCCTCGTTGTTGGCCGTCTCCTGATCATCCACGTAGAGCGTGTCGGTGCCGGATCCGCCATCGACGACCACCCGGCCGGCGATTGCGTCCACCGTGCCGCCGTCGCCGCCGACCCGGATCGTATCCCGTCCTGCGTCCCCGTTGATGGTCGTGGTGGTACCGGTCAGCGTTCCGGTGATCGTGGCGCTGTCGTCGCTACCGCCGAGGTTCAGCGACAGGTCCGCGCCGCCGGCCAGTGCCTGCTCGATGCGAACGGTCACCCCACCCGCGCGCGCGATCTCGATGACGTCGCCGGACGTGGACACCGTGAAGTTGTCCGTCGACGTCCCGCCTTCCACGACGACCCGGTCCCGGCGTCCGTCGCCGGCACCGAGGTCGATGTCCACGGTTGTCAGTGGCGCGTTCCCGAGGCTGGCCACCGTGATCGAATCCAGTCCGCCCTTCGCCTCGATCTCCGCCGCTTCCGTGTTGAATACCGGCAGCTGCTCGGCACCCAGCGTGAAGCGGAATCCACCGCCGGCGGCCAGCGGATCCAGCCGCATCGTCTCCGATCCGTTGCCGGCAAACACCTGGAAGCGGTCGCCCTGCGCGCCGTGAGCCCCGCCGTCGATGGTGGTGTCGAAGCCGTCGCCGACCCGCCAGATGATGAGGTCGTCCCCATCGCCGCCGTCGACGTCGTCCTCGCCGGCGTTACCTTCCAGGGTGTCGTTTCCACCCCGACCAAGCAGGGTGTCGTTTCCGGTGCCTCCGCGGATCGTGTCCCGACCGCTGCTGCCGGTGAGCGCATCGTTACCCGCGCCGCCGGTGATCACATGACCGGAACCGGTGGACGCCGAAAGGATGTCGTTTCCGTTCCCCCCGTCGAGAACGGCCGTACCGGAGCCGAGGTGGAGGAAGGTGTCGTCACCGGCACCACCGTGCAGCTCCGCGTCGGACAGCACACCGGATTCGATCTGCACGAAGTCGTTCCCGGCGCCCGCATCGGAGACCAGGATTCTCGAGACGTTCTGGTACTCCTGCTGGAAGCCGAAGGCATCCACGAGAACCGTCTCGCTCCCCGCACTGCCGCTGACATGGCTGACCCGGTAGTTCTCGGCCCCGTCGTCGGTGAACCCTGCCACATCCCGTGCGCCCGCGTGCGTCCCCATGTTGAGGCGCAGCGTGCCGTTCGACAGCCGCGTCGCGAGAACGGGTTCCGGATCTCGTTGCGCTGCACCTGGCGGTTCAAGCGTCCCGAGGCTGAACGTGTGCCCGATGCAGATCCCGAATCCGCAGACCTCCGCATAGATGCTGAGGTGGGTTCCGTTCAGCATGACCCCCGCATTCACACCTATGGTGAACACTGCCGGACCGAGCGTGATCGCCGGGATGATGGTCACGCCCCATGCCTTCACCGCCGGGATTCCGATCGGACCGATGGAGATCCCCGCCTCCGCGTAGATGTCGAACGCGAAGGTCACGCCGGTGTGGATGTTGAAACCCAATGTCAGCGAGGCACCGCCGCGCAGGAACAGATGGTCATCCCCGAGATGAACGCTGGCCGAACCCGTGAAGAGGAAACCTTCGTTCGAGACGTAGCCACTCAGCGTGATCCGGATACCGAGGATGAACTCGAACGTCACCGGATTGCTGGCTGGGATCTCGAGTCGGAACCCGTTCGCTCCCGCCTCGATGATGAACGTGCCGCTGACCTTGATACCAAGGATGTTCAGCTCGCCAACCACTGTGAACCGCACCGTCTGGGGGGTAATCCCCAGCAGTGAGCTGCTGCTCGTATTGATCTCGAGGGTGAACTCGCCAGAAATTCGGAAGCCGTCGAACGGAATGAAACTCCACTCGGTGGTGAACCTGAACGCAAACCCGCTACTGGTGATGCTGGCGTCTGCTTCGACGTCGAAGCTGACCCCGAAGATCCTCAAGCCCCCATCCATGTGGATCCTGAGGGCGAAGCTGGGTGAGGTCTGGATGGAGAGCTCGAAGTTCCCGCGAATCGACGCGATGCTCAGCAGATCGAGCTCGCCGGAGATGACGACGCGCACATAGTTGCCTGCGCGCAGATTCACCTGCTGACCCGCGATGGTGCTGATCTGCCGACCAGTGGTGTTCAGCTCGAACAGGAAGCTGCCCGAGATATTGAATCCGCTGCCGGAGTATCCCGAGCCGAAGCTCAGCGAGATGCGTGCTGCGATGCCGTTCGGGCCGATCAGCAGCGCCCCGCTGCCATCCACCGACAGCAGGGTGGCGCCAGCGATGACCACCTGCAGGTCGGCATTCGCAGCCACCTCGAGACCGGCAGCGCTCACTTGAATGGTGAAGCCGCCGACCAGCCTGAAGCCATTGTCGACATTCCCGAAGTAGATCATCCCGCCGACGCTGAGACGCACGTAGGGACCGGGTGCCAGATCCACCGCTGCGGCGCCAATCTGGGTAATCCGCTGGTTCGTCGTGTTCAGCTGGAAGTCAAAGGTCAGGCTGCCGCCGAACCCGAAGCCGTTGCCGCCATGCAGGCCAGCGCCGAGGCTCAACGTGACGGCCGCCGCGATACCGGAGGAATTGATCAGCAGGGCACCCTGGGCATTCAGCTCCAGAAGCGTGCTGTGGTCGGTGTCCTTGGTCACCTCCGCGATGAACTGGGCACCCGTCACCGTAACGATCAGCTCGCCGGATTCGAGAGCAATGTCCAGTGCCCCGGAGATCTTGAATCCGTTGCCGGTAGTTGGCTGGAACGAGATGCCACCGGAGGCGTGCAGCACCCACAGGCTGGCGGCGGTGTCCACCTCGAAGCTCAGATCACCTTTGAATTCGAACCCGGGACCCCGCCATACCGAGGTGATGCTGAGCGTACCGGCGAGGTTGCCGCCGCCCACGGAGAGGCTTCCTTCGATTTGGAGGGCAATGATCTCGGCGCCGCCGATCTTGACCTTCAGTACCCCATCGACTGCGAGGGTCGTACCACTCGGTCCGGATGCAAACTCCAGGCTGCCCTCGATCAGGAACTCGGCGACACCCTCGACCCCGAAGCGCAGGAAGCTCGACACCTCCAGGCTGATGCCCTGAGCGATCGAGCGACCGGCCAGCGTCGCGGTGTCGCCGGTCGTGTTGATGAACAGCGCGAAACTGAACTGGAACTCGAAACCGGCGCCGTTGATGATCTGATCCTGCTGATCCTGGCTCAGATCGCCGGCACCGGCGCCGAAGCTGGTCTGCAGGAAGCCGACCACGCCGCTCGAGTCGATCCGGATCGCGCCCGCTGCACTGCCGTTCACCACCGGACTGGACAGCGCAACCTCTGCCTGTATCTCGACCACGCTCGGCGAGAGGGTGAACTCGAAGCGGCCCACCAGCTGGACCGCGTCGCCGTTCGTGGCGTCGAAGCTGAGGCTGCCTCCGGCAGCCAGTCGGACAGAGAGTGCCGGCAGCACCACCTGAACCGGATTGGTCACCACATTGCCCGGGTCGGACGTGTCGAACTCGAGGGTGTTGATCTCCTTCTGCACGGTCGTGGCGTTGAACTCGAGCACGAACTCGGCGTCCAGACTGAAGTCGCCCACGAGATTCACCGCCGCTGCGGCATTCAGCGCAACACCGCCGTAGAAGCCGTCCCGATCGATGGTGAAGTCGGCGGTGCCGGAGAGCGCGAATCCGGCGGTTCCGGGGATACCGATGGTGGTGGCGACCGCTCCCTGAACATGAACACCCTCGGTGGTGCTGATCGAGATCAGGAGCCGCCCGTCCAGGGTGACGGCATTGAGAATGTTGAGATCCGCGGCCGCCCCGATGGCGAAATATGCACCGGCGGCCGCCGCGGGGTCCCTTATCAGCAGCTCATCGGCCGGACCCGCATACGCGGCATTGATCTGTGGCGCGGCGCTGAAGATAGTGACTTCCGAGCCCAGTTCCGGCAGCGCTGCCTGCAGGTATGGCGACACCTGGTACACCACGTCCGATCCGAACGTGTTGAACATGGCCTCGAGCGTGCCGCTGATCGAAATGGGACCGGGCAGCGAGTAGCCGGCCGAGAGCAGCAGCTTGCCGGCGATACCGTCGGTTCGAACGACCAGCAGCGCCTGAACCCGCTGCGTAAAGAATTCTTCCCCGCCCGGCGAGACGGTGAGCCTCCCATCCTGGAAGATCTCGAGCTCCGTGGTCGAGAGCTTCAGCGAGAAGGCACCCGTCATCCGGAACCATTCGGGACCGAGCTGTGGCTTGGCCGGAGCGAAGGCCGGCAAGCGGAACACGGCACGGCCGTAGGCCTCCACCCGCAGGGTCTTCGCCTGCAGCGTGAACGACTGCTGCTCGGTGAGCACGTGCAGCTCGAGCTGAGAAGTCTCATCGGAGCGTTCGGACACGTCCTTCAGCTGCACGAAGTACTGTCTGACGTTATCCTCGTCCGTCGAGTCGACGATCTTCCAGAGCATCGAGTCGACCACCACCCGCACGGCAACGTCGGTGCCGAGCGCGTTGTCACCCGTGAACAGGCCGGAAATGGCGCTATCCAGACCCGCACCGTCCGGCTCGCCATTCAGATTGGCGATCAGATCGTCCGTCGCCGCCAGAACCAGCGGCGCGCTGCTTCCGTCGAGCAACGCATCACCCGGAACGCCCTCGAGGGTCAACGTTTCCGTCTTGTCCACATTGGTGGTGTTGATCTGAAGCACCGCGGCTGCCTTCAGATCGATGCCGACCTCGAGCAGCGCATCGAAGTTCGTCTCCAGCGCGATGACACCCCAGAGGCGCGGCAGATCCACGCTCGAGAGCTCGGTCGGAAGCGCACTCGCCGGTATCCCCAGATCAGTCAGCAGATCCGCGGCAGTGACCGCTTCATCCGAGGTGGCATCTGCGGTATCGAGCACGAACCGGCCTGCGACGGAGGCGATGTTGCCCAGGTAGACGACCTTGAAGCTGCCGCCGAACTCCAGCTCGAAACGCGGACCCGTTCCCGTCGGGTCGGTCACCTCCAGCGTTGCGTACCCACGGATGTCGAAGATCGGATCGGGCTGGTTGTCGCCGTCGTAGTCGGGAAGCTCGAACGGCCCGGTCGCCAGACGGATACCGCCCTCCAGCTCGATGAAGAAGGTCGATGCGGTCTTCCGGACCTGGAAGGATTCGACCATCTCGGAAGACGCGTTTCCGGCGGCGTCCGTCCAGGCCCCTTGCGCGAGCGTGACGCGAACCGTTAGAGGCGCGTCGAGGTCGGAGACGCTGATCGTCGCGGCGTCCTCCAGGAAGAACCGATAACGGCCGGCTTCGACTTCCTGGACACTCTGGATCGCGAGCGTTCCGACAGCGGTCTCGCCATCGAAAACTTCGACCGTCAGGTCCGAGGTCGAGAAGATGTCTCCCGTGGGCAGATCCGGCTCGCCGCTCTCCAGCACGGCCGCGCTGGTGGGCGTGAGCACCACCTCGAAGTAGCGGCCGGCCTCCGCGGAGAAGAGATCGGAGTTTTCGTCGTTCAGGTCCGAATCGAAGTACGTTCCGCCGCCCGCAACGTTCGCCAGTGACGCGGTCGGTGCCTCCAGGACAAAGACCTCGGACTCCTCGACGTTCTCGATGCCGCCCTCGTCGGCGAAGCTGCCCCCCAGGAACGTGACCGTGACCTTGCCGGTCTCCAGGTCGGCGCTCGGGTTCACGAACGCGTAGCGGTAGATATTG
>JASFLG010000247.1:0-6725 GCA_050118205.1 Pseudomonadales bacterium | reverse complement strand
TGACGTCGAAACCGAAGCCGGGCGCGGCGCCTGTCTCCTCGACGAGCCGGAAACCGGACTGATCCGGCGGCAGGGTCAGGAAGATCTGCGTGCCCTGGCCGAGCGCCGTGTACTCGATGCGCGCCTCCACCTGCCAGACGGTCTGCTGTTGGCCCGGCAGCAGCGGGATGCGGTAGGACTCGTGACGGAAAGCGGCGGTTCCGATACCGGCGGCAAGCAGCAGGATGACCAGAAAAAGAAAAGGTCCCTGATTGGTCACTTAGGTCACTGAGACTTTGGCGGGGTGTAGCGAGGCTGAATGAATTGCCGGCTAACGTCAACGAGGCTGATGTCGGTCAGAAAGTTGAGCCCGAGGATCAGGTTGTTCTCCAGGTGTGAACGATCGGCCAGGGTGAACTCGAACGTGTCCTGCACGTCGCCGAGGCGCACGCGCATCGCAACCACCGGACGCCGGGATCCCTCCGGATCGGCCTGCTGTATGATCTTCGCGTAACGCACGATCGGACGCTCGACGGTGACGGACTTGTCGTCGCCGACCGGCATGTCGAAGCGGACCCAATCGTCCCCGTCCCGCTCGAAGTGCACGAGGTTCTCAGCGTGCACCGAGCTCGACGTGGCGCCGGTATCCATTCGCGCGACCACGCTTACCCCGGGCGGATCGATCCAGATGTATTCCTCCGCGCCGACCAGCATCTTGTCCGAGGTGACCACCACCTGGGACACCTCACTGCAATCGGGCGTCGCTGCTTCCTGCGCGGGCTCGGGACAGGTCAGCTGCAGCTTGTCGGGAAGGGCGTTGATCTCCTCGCTCAAGCCAGCGAGCCGCGTGTCTATGTACTCGGTCCGGTTGGTGTCGGAGTCCTGGAGCTGATCCAGCGCCTGTCGCGATGCCACGATCTGCCGTTCCACGTCATTCAGCCGGGTCTGAATGGAGTCGAGCCCCGCCTGGGTGGCGTCCAACCCGGTGTTCTGGCATCCGCCGGCCAGCAGGACGGCCGCGACCGCCAGACATCCGGATACGGATCGATGGGCGGTTCGAAAACTCTGCGACATTCTGGAAAACGCAAATGCAAAGGGAGCGGCGTAGTCTAACCGCCCCCGTCCCGCAGACAAGCCCGTATGGCGCCCCATGAATAGCGGGTACTGTACATGCATACAGTATCGGCGCTACACTGATCGGCCCCATCGAACCGGGCGAAATCAGGAGGGCCGCGTGGACGGCGTCGAGCAGGAGTACCCGCAGGAGGACCCCAGGAGGCAGGAAAGCACGGTGATCCGGGGGCGCGGCGCGGTCACCAACCGAGCCAGCCGGTTCCTGCCCACCGTATCGGTGGCCGTCGACGACGGATGGGTGGCCGACGAGGCGCCGCCGTCGAATCCCCTCACGACCTTGACCCCGGACCGCACGGTACGCCTGATCACCCGGAACCGTTCGCCGGACATCCCCTTCGACCGCTCCATCAATCCCTACAAGGGTTGCGAGCACGGCTGCATCTACTGCTTCGCCCGGCCGACGCACGCCTATCTCGATCTGTCCCCGGGGCTGGACTTCGAAACGCGCATCTTCTTCAAGACGAACGTCCGTCGCCGGCTGCACGAGGAACTCTCGGCCAGGCGCTACGAGTGTCGCCCCATTGCCATGGGCACGAACACGGATCCCTACCAGCCGGCAGAACGGAAACGCCGGATCACGCGGGAGATACTGGAGATGCTGCTCGAATGGCGACACCCGGTCACCATCGTGACCAAGAGTGCGCTCGTGCTGCGTGATCTGGACCTGCTCGGGGAGATGGCCCGTCTGGACCTGGTGCACGTGAACGTGAGCATGACGACGCTGGACAGGGTGCTGAAGACCCGGCTCGAGCCGCGCACGGCGTCGCCCGGGGCACGCCTGAAGACGATCGAGGCGCTGGCGGGTGCGGGCGTGCCGGTAGGGGCCATGATCGCTCCGGTCATTCCCTTCGTGAACGATGCGGAGATCGAAACGCTTGTCGAGGCGTCCGCGGCCGCCGGTGCGGGCGCCATGGGCTACATTCTGCTGCGCCTGCCCGCAGAGGTGGGGCCGCTCTTTCAGGAGTGGCTGGCGGAGCATTACCCCCTCAAGGCCGCCCGCGTCGAGAACGCGGTTCGCCAGATGCGCGGCGGCAAGCTCTACCAGGCGGGGTGGGGCGCCCGGATGCGTGGCGCGGGGCCCATGGCCGAGCTCATCGAAAAGCGCTTCGCGCGAGCGCTGACGGCCAACGGCATCGATCGGGACGCACGGCTGGTCGAGCTGCGAACGGATCTGTTCCGACCGCCCGGCTGTCAGGCATCGCTGTTCTGACAACGGGATCGACGCACGGCCAGGTTGACAGATCCAGGAAGGGTTGCTAGAAGTCATGCCACCCGTGACATAACGCATTGTTATGGGTGTGATTGCCAGGCTCATGGCGGTATGTAGAGCGTAGTAGGCGGTCGTTGAGGCGAGGTGCTCGACTCTTCGGATCGTTGATGCAGACGACCCTTGTCTCTGTTCGCGGTGGCAGGCCAGCGGATTCCGCAGGACCGTGCCATCAGGGGAGAAAACGAGAGAGGAAGGGGAAATCTGTGGGAACATCCACCCGTCGTGGTGCGCCCGTGCGGCGCACGTTCTATCTTTTTAGCCTGTGCGCGTTGCTGACGGCCTTTGGCTGGCAGAGCGCGTCCGCTGCGAGCGGTGACGAGGCCATCGAAGAGATCGTCGTCACCGGGTCCTACCTGAAGCGAAATCCGGCCAACTCGCCTTCACCGCTGTCCGTGGTGACGTCTGCGGACATCGAGGACATCGGCGCTGCGGACGTTGCAGAGATCGTCCAGGCGATGCCCTGGGCGTCCGGCAGCCAGACCCGGGCGACGACCTTTCAGGGGGAAGGCGCCGATGGCCGCAACACCATCAACCTGCGCAACATGGGGCAGGGGGCGACGCTGCCGCTGATCAACGGCAAGCGACAGGTACCGTCCTGGTACAACGCTCGAGGGAACGCCTCCACGAACATCAACGCTCTGGTGCCGAACATTGCCATCGAGCGGATCGAGGTCGTCAAGGACGGCGCGTCGTCGCTGTACGGCTCGGACGCGGTGGCCGGGGTGGTGAACTTCATCACCAAGCGTGACTTCGAGGGCTTCGATTTCTCGTACCAGTTCACCACCAGCGAAGAGACCAAGGCCGGTGACACCAGCGACGTCGAGCTGATCTGGGGTGTCCAGGGGGATCGTGGCCGCATCGTGGTGGCTGGCTCCTATCTCGATCGCGACGAGATCCACGTCGGCGACAACTACAAGCGCTACGGCGGCACCACCGTGTCCGGCACCGGCCAGCCGGGGCGGCTGATCCCGCTCTTGGGCCAGGAAATCCGCTGGGCCGCGAACGGTCTGCGACCCGGCGAGCTGGTGGATCCTGCCATCGACGGCGGCAGCCTGCCCCGGGCAGCGGACGGATCGAGCTTCGGCCAGGCTGACGTGAACTGCGAGGACGCCGCCGCGCTCGAGCAGGCAGGCCCCCTCGGACCGCTCTTCGGCAACAACCTGTGCATCTACGACTACGGGCCGTTCTTTTCCATTCAGGGCAAGGAAAAGCTGCGCAAGATCTACACGGCCGGTGACTACGAGCTGACCGATCAGTTCAGGGTCTACTTCGAGCTGGCTGCCAACGAGTCGGAGTTCAACCGGCTGAACTCGCTGAACCCGAACGCGCCGGCCCTGCCGATCCCAGCCGAGGTGCCCTACTTCGACGACATGGGTGTGCCGCAGGTCTCGCTGAATCCCGGGAGCCAGGAGGATGCGTTCCGGCGTGGCATCGAGCCCGTCGTCTACTCCAACGTTACCCGCCTGATCGGCGGTACCCGTTATACGCCGAGACGGTATCGACCGCTTGACACGTTCACCAACACCGATCGGAAGGACACGCGCTACGTGCTCGGGGCCGACTGGGATTTCAGTCTCGGCGATCGCCAATGGAACATGGACCTGTCCCTGGTTTACAGTCAGCACAATTCCGCAACGACCCAGGTGCAGGACACGCTCTCCACGCACATGGAGCTGGCCCTGTCCGGTCTCGGCGGTCCGAGTTGCGACGTCGTCAACGGGGTGCCGGGGGAAGGCAATGCCCAGTATCAGGCCAGCGGCGGGGACTTCGACGCCGGCAATTGCTACTTCTTCAACCCCTTCGGCAACAGCCAGTTCGACCGCAACGGCAACCAGTACGACATCGGCAACCTGCCGGCCGGAGACCCGGCGCTTGAGCTGATCAATCCTCCGGAGCTCTACACCTGGCTGCTCGGTAAGGCGAGCAGCGACGCGCAGTACAGCCTGCGGGACATCGACCTGGTATTCTCCGGTGACCTCTTCGATCTGAATGATCAGACCGTGGGGCTCGCCTTCGGCTACCAGCAGCGGGTCAACAAGGGCGCCACCTTCCTGGATTCCTCGCTGACGTCGGACAACCTGGACTTCGTCTTCGGGGCCAGGCCGTGGAGCGGCAAGCTGACCACCAACGCGGTCTTTGCAGAGCTTCAGGTCCCGATCGGTGAGACGTTCACGGCCAACGTGGCGGTGCGCTACGAGGACTTCAAGGAGATCGACGAGAACACCACGGATCCCAAGATCACGCTGCTGTGGAAGCCCGTCGAGTCGCTCGCTCTGCGGGCTTCCTGGGGGACGTCGTTCAAGGTGCCGTCGCTGCTGCAGACGTTCGGGTCGCTGACCACCGTGGCAAACGAGGTCGACGTCTCCGGCGAGTCCACCTTCAAGCCGTCCATTACTCAGGGCAACCCGGATCTGGTTCCGGAGTCCGCGACGAACTGGGGTGTCGGCTTCTCGTTCACACCACAGGACGGTTTCCTGGAAGGGTTGAGCGTCGACATGGATTACTTCCACTACAAGTACAAGGACATCATCACCCGGCAACCCCCGTCGAACGTTCTGGATGACGACAACGCCCAGCTGGAGGCCTACCGTCTGGCGAATCAGGGTACAAGCTGCACCACGGACCGGGATTGCTGGATCCAGGCCGTGAACGCGGGGGTGGGCAACCGTGAGCAGGTCGTGCGCAACAGCCAGGCCATCATGCTCCGGATCCTGCCGAACTTCGAGAATGCCAACAAGGCGACCATCGCGGGGCTGGACGTCAACGCGTCGTACACCTTCGACACCGGCATCGGCACCTGGCGTTTCGGCGTGCAGTCGGCCCTGATCGACAAGTACGAGGTGGAATCGCAGACCATCGACGGCAGCAGCACAGTGGTCTACGACGGGGTGGGCAGCTACAACAGCCAGAACCCCGTCGCCCGGCCGCTGCCCGAGTGGCTCGTCAACGGCACGCTGAACTGGTCGTTCCGGAACCACCGCGCCTTCCTCATCGTGAAGTACGTGGATGGCGTGGACAGTGACGTCTCGGCCGGGACACGCGGTTTCTTTGCGGCAACCGCAGCCCTGGCGGGGAACGACGGCGTCTCCAAGCAGCTCCTCGACACGAAGATTCAGAGCATGACGACGGCGGACATCCAGTACACGTACAACTTCGGCAAGATGGGCTGGCTGCAGGACAGCGCGTTGTCCCTCGGGGTCATGAACTTCACCAACGAGGAAGCGCCCGCCGTCGCGGTGGTCACCGCATACGACCCGAGGCTGCACGATGGCCGTGGTCGGATGTGGTTTCTGCGCCTGATGGGGAGCCTTTAGCTAGAGTTGCCGGGGACCTAACGCTCCCGCAGACGAAGCCCCGGCCAGTGGCCGGGGCTTCTTCGCGGCCTGGCTTCATCGAGCGCGGCCGCACTAGAATCGGGAAAGTTTTGGGGGAGAAACGTCATTGAAGCCCGCAAGCCGTCTGTTGTTGCTGCTGGTTCTCATCACGGCAGCGCAACAATCCTGGACCACCGAAGCGGCGGACTGCGCCAGCATCGAGGATGATGCGCGCAGGCTTGCCTGTTTCGATGCCAGTGTGTCGGGCAAGGCGATACCTCAGATGCCTTCGGCGCCTTCAGCGCCACCGCCACCACCACCCGCCGCCGAACCGTCTTCGTCACCGCCTGTTGCCGCGGAGTCGCCGGTCGCGCCGTCGGGGGACACTTCAGCAGCGCCCGAAACGGGTTTCATGGGTGATGAGAAGATCGACCTCACCACCACCATCGAGGCAATCCACGCTGGAGAGAAGCAGAAGATGGTGTTTCTGCTGGCCAACGATCAGGTCTGGATCCAGGCGACACCGCGACCGCTACCCTTCGAGGTAGGGGAGACGGTGTCGGTCAGGAACGCAACGCTCGGCGGCTATTTCATGCGATCGGAGAAAGGGACGAGCACGCGGGTGCAACGCGTTCGCTAGTCGAACGCGTTTGCTAGTCGCCCGGCAGGGCATCGAGCCGAGGGATTCCGTGCGCGGGCTGGTCCCCACGGCGGCGGAAGCGTGCGAAGAGCAGCACGCCGAGCACGGTCCACACGGAGATCGTCACCCACTCGTAGGGCCAGACCAGGGCCGAAGGACTGCCGGGCAGGTAGGCGCTGATCAGCAGCAGCGCCAGCACGATGGCGCCGGTGCCCACGAGCCGCGGGTGGGTCACCCGAAACGGCCGGACCATCTCCGGCTCCTTGCGGCGCAGGGCGAGAAAGGCGATGGGCACGAACAGATAAGCCACGATGGTGGCGAAGCCGCCGGCGTCGATGAGCCAGACGAGCACCGTCCGGCCGAACAGGGGCGAGAGGCAGCAGAGGAT
>JASFLG010000246.1:0-6728 GCA_050118205.1 Pseudomonadales bacterium | reverse complement strand
GACGAAGCGTCGTGTCGGACGCGGCGCCGGCTCCGGCTGGGGCAAGACGTCCGCCCGCGGGCAGAAGGGTCAGAAGGCACGGACCGGTGGCGGCGTGCGCCCGGGATTCGAGGGCGGTCAGCAGCCGCTCAAGCAGCGGGTGCCGAAGTTCGGCTTCCGCTCGCGTGTGGGGCTCAGCACCGCCGAGGTGCGCCTGGGCGAGCTGGGCCGCGTGCCTGCCGAGGTGGTCGATCTCGACGCGCTGAAGAAGGCCAACATCCTGTCCGGGCGCGTGAAGCGTGCCCGGGTGATCCTTTCCGGCGAGATTTCTCGTCCGGTCACCGTCAAGGGACTCGGCGTCACCAGAGGCGCGCGGGCGGCCATTGAAGCCGCTGGAGGCAAGGTAGAAGACTGATGGCAACCAACCCGGGACAGCTCGCAGGAACGGCGGCGGGGCTCACTGAGCTGCGCAATCGTCTGCTGTTCGTGCTGATCGCGCTGCTCGTGTACCGGGCCGGCACGCACATTCCTGTGCCGGGCATCAATCCGGACCGGCTTGCGGCGCTGTTCGATCAGCAGCAGGGCGGAATCCTGGACCTGTTCAACATGTTCTCGGGTGGCGCCCTGCAGCGCATGAGTATTCTTGCGCTGGGCGTGGTCCCGTACATCACCTCGAGCATCATCATGAATCTGATGTCCATGATGTATCCGGCGCTGCAGCAGCTGCGCAAGGAAGGTGAGTCCGGGCGCCGTAAGATCACTCAGTACACGCGCTATGGCACGCTGCTCATCGCACTCGTCCAGGGCACCTCCCTGTCCGTGACGCTGGGCAATCAGGGTCTGGCGTTCACGCCCGGGTTCGGGTTTCTCTTCGTCGCTACGACGACCCTGGTGACCGGGGCGCTGTTCATGATGTGGCTGGGTGAGCAGATCACCGAGCGTGGGGTTGGCAATGGCATCTCGCTGATCATCTTCTCCGGCATCGTGTCAGGGTTTCCTTCCGCGATCGGGCAGTCCTTTGAGGCAGCGCGTCAGGGCGACATCAACATCATCGCGCTCCTGGCCATCGCCGTGCTGGCGATAGTGATTGTCGGCTTCGTGGTCTACGTGGAGCGGGGCCAGCGCCGGATCACCGTCAACTACGCCAAGCGCCAGCAGGGCAGGCGCGTGTATCAGGGGCAGAGCTCATTCCTGCCGCTCAAGATCAACATGTCCGGCGTGATTCCTGCGATCTTTGCATCGAGCCTGCTGCTGGCTCCGGCGTCCATGGCGCAATGGTTCGGCAACTCGCCGGGTATGGACTGGCTGCAGCAGATCGCACTGGTACTCTCGCCGGGTCAGCCGCTGTACATCCTGATGTTTGCCGGCGGAATCATCTTCTTCAGCTTCTTCTACACGGCCATCATGTTCGACCCGAAGGACGTGGCGGACAACCTGAAGCGGCAGAGCGCCTACGTGCCCGGGATCCGGCCCGGACAGCAGACGGCGAAATACATCGACGACGTGATCACCCGGCTGACGGTGTTCGGCGCGCTCTACGTCACCGCCGTGTGCCTGCTGCCGGAGTTCATGATCGTCGCGTTCAACATTACGTTTCAGCTCGGTGGCACCGCGCTGCTCATCGTCGTGGTGGTGGCCATGGACTTCATGTCCCAGGTCCAGTCTCACCTGATGTCCAGCCAGTACGCGAAGCTGATGGAGAAATCGAATCTGAAGGGCTACGGCCGCAACGCCCGGGTCCGCTAGGAGCGCGAGCGTTCGGCACGCGCACCGGCAAGAGAGGTAGCAAGTGAAAGTCAGAGCATCAGTCAAAAAGATGTGCAGAAACTGCAAGATCATCCGTCGCAACGGTGTGGTGCGCGTGATCTGCAGTGCGGAGCCGCGGCACAAGCAGCGCCAGGGCTGAGGTAAACAGGAGCGTAATCGCATGGCACGTATTGCCGGTATCAACATCCCAGACAACAAGCACGCGGGTATCTCGCTGACCTACATTTTTGGGATCGGCCGCACCACCGCGGCGAAAATCTGCGAGGCGGTCGGGATCGACCCGAGTGAGAAGATCCAGAACCTGCCGGAGGACAAGCTGGATGCCATCCGCAACGAAATCTCCCGCCTCACGGTGGAAGGGGATCTGCGTCGCGAGAAGAACATGGCGATCAAGCGCTTGATGGATCTGGGGTGCTATCGCGGCATACGGCACCGCCGCGGGCTGCCGGTGCGCGGGCAGCGCACCCGGACCAACGCGCGGACCCGCAAAGGTCCCCGCCGTCCCATCCGGAAGTAGTGGAACGAACGGCACACCAGCTCTGAAGCGTCGTAGTAGTGCAAGTGAAACGACCTAAAGCGTGCCCGAAGGTAAACAGACAGGAACAAACGGCACACCAGCTCTGAAGCGTCGTAGTAGTGCAAGTGAAACGACCTAAAGCGTGCCCGAAGGTAAACAGACAGGAACGAACAGCACACCAGCTCTGAAGCGTCGTAGTAGTGCAAGTGAAACGACCTGGAGCGTGCTTCAAAAGGTAGAGAATGGCAGAGAAAAGAGGATCCCGGCGGGTAGTGGTTGATGGTGTCGCCCACATCCACGCCTCCTTCAACAACACGATCATCACCATCACGGACCGTCAGGGTAACGCGGTGTGCTGGGCGACGAGCGGTGGTTCCGGCTTCCGTGGCAGCCGCAAGAGCACACCATTCGCGGCACAGGTAGCCTGCGAGCGCGCATCGACCGCGGCGGTCGAGAACGGCATGAAGAGTGTGGACGTGCTGGTCAAGGGGCCTGGCCCCGGCCGGGAGTCGGCGGTGCGGGCGCTCAACGCTGCCGGACTGAAAATCAACAGCATCTCCGACGTCACGCCGATACCGCACAACGGCTGTCGTCCGCCGAAGAAGCGTCGCGTGTGACGCGCCGGCGCCAAGAAGATAGAGGTACGGAATGGCCCGTTACATAGGACCCAAACTCAAGCTGGCACGTCGTGAAGGTACGGATCTGTACCACAAGAGCGGCGTGCGTCCCATCGACTCCAAGTGTCGGATCGACAACCCGCCGGGTCAGCACGGCGCGCGTCGCACGCGCCTGTCGGACTACGCGATCCAGCTGCGCGAAAAGCAGAAGGTTCGGCGCATTTACGGCGTGCTGGAAAAGCAGTTCCGCAACTACTACAAGCGGGCCGACCGTCAGCGGGGCGCCACCGGCGAGAATCTGTTGAGGCTGCTGGAATCCCGGCTGGACAACGTGGTCTACAGAATGGGTTTCGGCTCGACACGCTCCGAAGCGAGGCAGCTCGTATCGCACAAGGCCATCATGGTGAACGGTCAGGCTGTCAACATCCCTTCCTATCAGGTGGCTCCGGACGACGTGGTGACCGTCGCCGAGAAGGCAAAGGGCCAGCTCCGCATTCAGGCCGCGCTGCAGGTGGCCAGTCAGCGCGCGCCGGTGGAGTGGGTCGACGTGGATTCCACGAAGATGGAAGGGGTCTTCCGGCGTCATCCGGACCGGGAAGAGCTGCCCGCCGAAATCAACGAAAACCTCATTGTCGAGCTCTACTCCAAATAGGAGCTCAAGGAGAATGAATTACATGGCACAGTCCGTTACAGAATTCCTGACTCCTCGCCACATCGACATCCAGGAGCTTGCCAAGACCCGTGCTCGGGTCACCCTGGAGCCGTTGGAGCGAGGTTTCGGTCATACCCTGGGGAACACCCTCCGGCGGATTCTGCTCTCCTCCATGCCGGGTTGCGCGATCACCGAGGTTCAGATCGACGGCGTGCTGCATGAGTACAGTACCCTGGAAGGCGTGCAGGAGGATGTGATCGACATCCTGCTGAACCTGAAGGGCATCGCCGCCGTTCTGCACAACCAGGACGAGGCGGTGATCAGTCTGGCGAAGGAAGGTACCGGCCAGGTGACCGCGGGGGACTTCCAGCTGACCCAGGACGTGGAGATTGCCAATCCGGATCACGTCATCTGCACGCTGAACGACAACGGCGCGATCCGCATCGAGGCCCGGGTCACTCGCGGCCGTGGTTACGTGCCCGTGGACAGCGTCGAGGTCGACGAGGAGGAGAGCCGTCCGATCGGTGTGCTGCGCCTGGATGCCACGTACAGCCCGATGAGGCGGGTCTCCTACAGCGTGGAAAGCGCACGGGTGGAGCAGCGGACCGACCTGGACAAGCTGGTCCTGGATCTGGAGACGAACGGCACCATCGATCCGGAAGATGCCATTCGCCGCGCCGCGACCATCCTCCAGCAGCAGCTGGCGGTGTTCGTCGACCTGGAAAGCGAGGGCGAGGCCGTCGTCGAGGAGAAGGAAGACGAGATCGACCCGATCCTGATCCGTCCGGTGGACGATCTGGAGCTGACGGTTCGGTCCGCGAACTGCCTGAAGGCCGAGAACATCTACTACATCGGCGATCTCATCCAGCGTACCGAGGTGGAACTTCTGAAGACCCCGAACCTGGGCAAGAAGTCGCTGACCGAGATAAAGGACGTGCTGGCGTCCCGAGGACTGTCGCTCGGCATGCGCCTGGAGAACTGGCCGCCGGCCAGCCTGCGTTCAGACGACTGAGCCGTCGGCGGAAGCAACTAGAGGATAACAACCATGCGTCATCGCAAGAGTGGTCGACCCCTGTCAAGAACCAGTGCTCATCGCCAGGCGATGTTCAGGAACATGGCGGCGTCGCTGATCGAGCACGAGGTGATCAAGACCACGTTGCCCAAGGCGAAGGAGCTGCGCCGGGTTGCGGAGCCGCTCATCACGCTGGCCAAGACCGATTCCGTGGCGAATCGCCGTCTGGCATTCGCGCGCACCCGGAACAAGGCTGCCGTCGGCAAGCTCTTCAGCGAGATCGGCCCGCGCTATGCCGACCGCCCCGGTGGCTACACCCGCATCCTGAAGTGCGGCTTTCGCGCCGGCGACGCAGCACCCATGGCTTACGTGGAGCTGGTCGGACGGCCGCGCGCCGAGGAAGAGGACTTCGACTACGAAGAGGAAGCGGCGGAGGTCGAGACGTCCTCCGGGGACGAAGCAACCCGATAGGCGTTCCGCCCGCGACGTGACGCCCGAACGGTTCGCGCCGTTCGGGCGTTTTTGTTTGTCCGTGGAAGGACACGCCCATCGTGGTCGTCTCCCTCGACAGACGCGGCTTAAGACGCCTTTGCTCGCTCTCGCCGGCCCTCTGGCCGACCGGCGGAGCCTCTCAGGCCTTCAGAAGCGGTTTGAGGAACCGGCCGGTATGCGACTTCCTCTTGCCGGCAACCTGCTCCGGGGTGCCCACGGCGACGACCTGGCCGCCGCCTGATCCGCCTTCGGGGCCCAGATCGACGATCCAGTCCGCGGTCTTGATCACGTCCAGGTTGTGCTCGATCACCACCACCGTGTTGCCGTGATCGCGCAGGCGGTGCAGCACGTCGAGCAGCTGGGAAATGTCCTGGAAGTGGAGCCCCGTGGTGGGCTCGTCCAGTATGTAGAGCGTTTTGCCCGTGTCCCGCTTGGAGAGCTCCCGGGACAGCTTCACCCGTTGCGCCTCGCCGCCCGATAGCGTCGTCGCGCTCTGGCCGAGGCGGATATAGGAGAGACCCACGTCCATCAGCGTCTGCAGCTTTCGGTTGAGCATGGGCACGGCGTCGAAGAATTCCCGCGCGTCCTCCACGGTCATATCCAGGACCTCGTGGATGTTCCTGTTCTTGTAGCGCACCTCGAGCGTTTCCCGGTTGTAGCGTTTGCCCTTGCAGACGTCGCAGGGCACGTAGATGTCGGGCAGGAAGTGCATCTCGACCTTGATCATGCCGTCACCCTGACAGGCCTCGCAGCGGCCTCCCTTGACATTGAAGCTGAAGCGGCCCGGTTTGTAGCCGCGGGCGCGCGCCTCCTGGGTCTGGGCGAAGAGCTCGCGGATCGGCGTGAAAAGGCCGGTGTAGGTCGCCGGGTTGGAGCGGGGAGTGCGGCCGATGGGGCTCTGGTCGATGTCCACCACCTTGTCCAGATGCTCGAGCCCCTCGATGGCCTCGTGCGGCGCCGCGGTGAGCGTCGTGGCTTTGTTCAGCGCGATCGCGCTGATCGGGTACAGGGTCTGGTTGATCAGGGTCGACTTGCCGGAGCCGGACACACCGGTGATGCAGGTGAACAGGCCCACAGGGACATCCACCGTGACGTGCTGCAGGTTGTTGCCATGGGCGCCGATCAGCCGGATCACCTTCGACGCGTCATAGGGGGTGCGTCGCTTCGGAATGGCGATGCGTTTCTTCCCGGAGAGGTACGCCCCGGTCAGCGATTTGCGGTTCTTGAGAATCTTGTCCAGCGTCCCGGACACGATGATCTCACCGCCGTGCACGCCGGCCCCCGGGCCGATGTCGATGATGTGATCCGCGGTGCGGATCGCCTCCTCATCGTGCTCGACCACAATCACGGTGTTGCCCAGATCACGCAGGTGAGTGAGTGTGCGCAGCAGCCGGGCGTTGTCGCGCTGGTGCAGACCGATGGAGGGCTCGTCCAGAATGTACATGACCCCCACGAGCCCTGCGCCGATCTGGCTGGCCAGGCGGATGCGCTGCGCCTCACCGCCGGAAAGGGTGTCGGCGCTCCGGTCGAGGGCGAGGTAATTCAGGCCTACGTCGACCAGGAACTGCAGCCGGGCGCGGATTTCCTTGAGAATTTTGTCCGCAATCTCGCCACGCCGGCCGGTGAGCGCGAGGCCCTTGAAGTACTCTAGCGTGCCTTCGACCGACCCCGAGGTCACCGCCGGCAGGTTGA
>JASFLG010000245.1:0-6745 GCA_050118205.1 Pseudomonadales bacterium | reverse complement strand
GGCTCCCGGCCGATGCGCATGGCGAGCATCCGCTCTGCCATCAGAGCGAGGAACACGGCGAGGTACAACACCGCTTCCGCGTAGCCGTCCTTGATCAGCCAGAAGTAATGCAGCAGCGCCAGGCCCATCGCTGCGTAAACCGCACGGTGCAGGACACGCCAGCGCGGGCCCAGACGGCGCCGGAACCGGTCTGTCGAGGTCACCGCCAGCGGTACGAGCAGCAGCATGGCGAGAAAGCCCGCCGTGATGTAGGTCCTCTCCACCAGATCGTCCGCGATCACATGCCAGTCGAAGCTGGCGAGCAGACCCAGATAGGCGGTGAAGTGGCAGACAACGTAGGCGAAGGCGGTGAGGCCGATCATCCTTCGATATCGCATGACCCTCGGCCAGGCGAACCGCCGGCGGATGCTCGACACGGCCAGGGCGAGCAGCAGCATTCGGATGGACCAGCTGCCGAGCTCGGAAACGACGGCGGCTGCCGGGTCCGGCCCCAGCCGGCTGCCCGGCTGCTGGACCTCCCCCACGATGTCCCAGGCGAGCAGCCCGAGCGGTGCAAACAGCACCACGAACAGAGCGACCTTGCCGGCCCGGTCAGAAATAACGCTTGAGATCCATGCCGTCATAGAGATGCGCCACCTCTTCGGCATAGCCGTTGAACGGTAGCGTCGGCCGCCAGTTCGGATCGAGCAGCGTGCTTGGTAGCCGCCGCTCGCGTGCCTGGCTCCAGCGTGGATGGGATACCTCAGGATTCACGTTGGCATAGAACCCGTACTCGCGCGGATTTGCGATCTGCCAGCTGTTCTTCGGCTGGCGCCGGGTGAAACGTATCCCGACGATGGACTTGATGCTCTTGAAGCCGTACTTCCACGGCACGACAAGACGCCAGGGCGCTCCATTCTGGTTGGGCAGATCCTTCCCGTAGACGCCCGTTACCATGATCGTCAGCGGGTGAGTGGCCTCATCCATGCGCAGGCCTTCCACGTAGGGCCAGTCGATGCTCGAGAACACCGCGCGCTGTCCCGGCATCTCGTCGGGCCGGTAGAGCGTGGTGAACTCCACGAACTTCGCCTGGGCCGTCGGCTTGAGGCGAGTGAGGATCTTCTCGAGCGGGATGCCCTGCCAGGGGACGACGATGGACCAGGCCTCCACGCAGCGGTGCCGGTAGATCCGCTCCTCCGGCGTGAAACCCTTGATCAGGTCCTCGTAGTCGAACTCTCCGGTTACCTCTGCCTCGCCGCTGACCTTCACCCGCCACGGCGACGTGGTGAGCCGATGCGCATAGCGGGCAGGATCGCCCTTGTCGGTACCGAATTCGTAGAAGTTGTTGAACGTGGTGACGATCTGCTCCGGGGTGACGGGCTCGTCGACCTCCGGCACGTCGAATGCGAACGCCGCGGAGGGGACCGGGGCCAGCCCGATGCCCGCGCCGAGGCCCAGGGCCTGCACCACGCGCCGGCGCGCGTGGAACCAGCGCTCCGGGGTAATCTCCGAAGGTGGGATGTCGGCCGGCTTTCTGATCAGCACCATACGTCTCCTCTTCGTCTCAGCAGTATGACCCGCCGGAGGAGGCCCGGTTCAATCACCCGTCGAGTCAGGGGCACCGGCATCGGATTCCGTGACCACACCCTCGTCACGCCGGCGTCGGTACCGTCGCCACCGACGCCAGTAGTGCTGCAGGGGTCCGGAGGCGGCATAGGCCAGCGCAACCAGCAGCAGCACACGCGGTGGGTCGACGAACAGGATCGCAAACACCAGCACCACTGCAACCAGGGTGATAAACGGCACCCGCCCGCGGAGCTCCAGCATCTTCGGCGAGAAGTAGATGAAGTTGGACACCATCAGGAGGCCCACGCAGACCACCACCACCGCCATGAGGATGGCCGCGGAGGTGGACGGTTCGCCGAACCCGAAATCGGTCCAGGCCCACACCAGGCAGGCGATGATGGCTGCGGCTGCCGGACTCGCCAGCCCGGTGAACGTCTTGTTGTCACCCTTGGTATTGAATCGGGCCAGGCGCAGCGCCGCGCATGCCATGTACACGAATGTGGCAACCCAGCCGGCCTTGCCCAGCGTATCGAGGCCCCAGGAGAACGCGACCAGCGCCGGCCCTACCCCGAAGGCGACCATATCGGACAGTGAATCGTATTCGGCGCCGAAGCGACTCTCGGTGCGGGTCCATCGCGCCACCCGCCCATCCGCCGTATCGAGCAGACCCGCAGCGATGATGGCGAGCGCCGCGGCCACGAAGTCGCCGTTCATGCCGGCCACGATCGCGAAGAAACCGGCAAACAGCGCCCCGGTGGTGATCAGATTCGGCAGCAGGTAGATCCCACGACGACGGGATTTGCCCTCGCCGCCATCGCCATACTCCTCGCTCTCCGGCGGCTCGGTGCCGAGGATCTCACCGTCCTCGAACCCGTCGGGGTCCGGGTCGCCGGTGCCCTCCGACGCGCTCCGGCTCGGTATGGCTTTCAGCTTGGAGTCATCTATCGCCATTCGGACCTGTTATTCGGATCAGTCACTCGGACCAGTCACTCGGACCAGCCCTGTGGCTCTCCCACCGGTGCTCGAATCAGTTCTTGTCTCTGTCGACCAGCCGGTTTGCCTCAATCCAGGGCATCATAGCACGCAGGCGCTCGCCCACCTGCTCGATCTCCTGGCCCTGGCTGATTCGGCGCATGGCCTTGATGGATGGCGCGCCGGCCTGGTACTCGGCGACGAATTCCCTGGCAAAGCGCCCGGTCTGGATCTCCTCGAGAATCCGCTTCATCTCCGCCTTGGTCTCCTCCGTCACGATCCGCGGCCCCCGGGTGAGGCCGCCGTACTCCGCCGTGTTGGACACGGTGTACCACATGTTCGTTATGCCGCCCTCGTAGAAGAAGTCCACGATCAGCTTCAACTCGTGCAGGCACTCGAAGTACGCCATCTCAGGAGCGTAGCCCGCCTCCACGAGCGTTTCGAAGCCGGCCTGCACCAGCGCCGCGGCGCCGCCGCAGAGAACGGCCTGCTCGCCGAAGAGATCGGTCTCCGTCTCCTCTCGGAACGTCGTCTCGATGATGCCCGCGCGGCCGCCGCCGTTAGCCGATGCGTAGGACAGCGCCGTGTTCTTCGCCTGACCCGTGGCGTCCTGAAAGACCGCGATCAGGCTCGGAACGCCCCCGCCGGCCACGTAGGTGGAGCGAACCGTATGGCCGGGACCCTTGGGGGCGATCATGATCACGTCCAGGTCGGCGCGGGGCTCGATCAGGCCGAAGTGAATGTTGAAACCGTGCGCGAAGCACAGGGTGGCGCCTTCTTTCACGTTCGGCAGAATCTGATCGCGGTAGAGGGCCTGCTGGTGCTCGTCGGGGGTGAGCACCATGATCAGATCCGCCTCCCGCACTCCGTCCGCCACCTCTTTCACGGTGAAGCCAGCGTTCTCGGCCTTGCGCCAGGACTCGGAGCCGGGGCGCAAGCCGATGGCGATGTTGGTCACGCCGGAGTCGCGCAGGTTGTTGGCGTGCGCATGGCCCTGGGAGCCGTAGCCGATCACCAGCACGTTCATCTTCTGGATGATCGAAAGGTCGGCGTCTTTGTCGTAGTAAACTTGCATGGCAGTTCCTGTGTGAGTCGTTACGTGTAACCCTTGCTCGATCGGGAATCAGGCGCTCAGGATCTTCTCTCCGCGGCCGATCCCGGTCACGCCCGTTCTGGCGACCTCGAGAATCGACAGCTTTCCGATGGCGGCGATGAACGCGTCCAGCTTCTCGCTCGGACCCGACAGCTGCACGGTGTAGCCGTTGGGGGTGACGTCGATGATCTGGCCGCGGAAGATGTCCGCCGTGCGCTTCACCTCGGCGCGCGCCGCACCTTCCGCGCGGATCTTGACCAGCATGAGCTCCCGCTCCACGTGCTCCGCCCCGGACAGGTCCACCACCTTGACCACCTCGACCACCTTGTAGAGATGCTTAACGATCTGCTCGATCTTGCTGTCGTCGCCGATCGTGGTCAGCGTCAGGCGGGACAGGGTCGGATCCTCGGTGGGCGCAACGGTGAGCGATTCGATGTTGTAGTTGCGCTGGGCAAAGAGACCCACCACCCGCGACAGCGCGCCCGCCTCGTTCTCGAGCAGTACCGCCATGATGTGCCGCATCAGATGTAGTCTCCCTGGATGCTGGTGGTGATCCTGGAGAGGTGCATGTCCTGCATGGAGCCGCCCTTGATCGCCATCGGGTAGACGTGCTCTTCCGGATCGACCCAGACGTCGACGAATACCAGCCGGTGCTTCAGATCCTTGCCGAATGCCTCCTGCATCACCGGCTCCAGATCCGCGGCCTTATCCACCTTGAATCCCACGTGACCGAATGCCTCGACCAGCGTCTTGAAGTCCGGCAGCGAGTCGCTGTACGTGCTCTGAGAGTGTCGGCCGCCGTACTGCATGTCCTGCCATTGCTTGACCATGCCGAGCGCCTGGTTGTTCAGCGCAACGATCTTGATCGGCAGCCCGTACTGGAGGCAGGTGGACAGCTCCTGCATGTTCATCATGAAGCTTCCCTCGCCAGTCACGCAGGCGACGGTGGCGTCGGGGTAGGCGAACTGCACGCCCATGGCCGCCGGCAGGCCGAAACCCATGGTGCCGAGCCCGCCGGAGTTGATCCACCGCCTGGGCTGCCGGAAGTGGTAGTACTGGGCCGCGAACATCTGGTGCTGCCCGACATCGCTCGTCACGAACGCATCGCCCCCGGTGGCCCGGTAGAGCGCCTGGATCGCCTGCTGCGGCAGGATGGCGCGGCCCGGGTCGATCACCATATGGTGATCGAGACCGTGCGCACCGCGCCACTCCGCGATCCGTTCCCACCACCGGGCGATCGCCTCGGAATCCGGCAGTGCCGGATTCTGCTTTGTGAGCCGGTCGACGCTGTCGTTGAGGTCCGAGAGCACGCTCTCCACCTGACCGACGATGGGGATGTCCGCCTCGATGATCTTGGAAATCGAGGCCGGGTCCACGTCGATGTGAATGATCGTCGCATCCGGGCAGAACTTGGCGGGATTGTTGGTCACACGATCATCGAACCGGGCACCGACGGCCAGAATCAGATCCGCATGGTGCATGCTCATGTTGGCTTCGAACGTGCCGTGCATGCCAAGCATGCCGAGGAACTGCGCGTCGTCCCCGGGAAAGGCGCCGAGACCCATGAGCGTGTTGGTCACCGGGTAGTTCAGGCGTCTCGCCAGACGGGTGAGCTGCTCCGATCCGTTTCCGGTCACGACGCCGCCGCCGCTGTAGATGACCGGGCGGCGCGCTGCCAGCAGCGCCTCGGCCGCCTTGCGGATCTGACGACCGTTGCCCTTCACCGCCGGGTTGTAGGAGCGCAGGCGCAGTGTCTGTGGATAGACGTAGGGTGCGGTGACGTCCGGATCCGTCGTGTCCTTGGGCACGTCGATGACCACGGGGCCCGGACGGCCGGTCGTGGCGATGTGAAAGGCCTTCCAGACGATGCCGGGGATGTCCGCCGCCTGCCGGACGATGAAGCTGTGCTTCACCACCGGGCGGGAGACCCCGACCATGTCCGTCTCCTGAAAGGCGTCCGAGCCGATCAGGTTGTTCGGCACCTGACCGGAGATCACCACCATCGGAATGGAGTCCATGTGGGCGGTGGCGATGCCGGTCACCGCGTTCGTCGCACCAGGCCCGGATGTCACGAGCACCACGCCGGGCTTGCCGGTCGCCCTCGCATAGCCGTCCGCCATGTGGGTCGCCGCCTGCTCGTGCCGGACCAGAATGTGCTCGATCTTCTGCTGCTTGAAGATCGCGTCGTAGATGTGCAGGGCGGAGCCGCCCGGGTAGCCGAAGATGTACTCCACCCCGGCGTCCTGAAGGGCGCGTATGAGCATCTCACCACCCGAGAGCTGCTCGCCGTCTTCTTGCTTGTCAGTCGCCACTGTCCCGTCCGGTCGTTCGCGTCTCAAGGATCGGTCAATTTACCAGCACAAACCCGTCCGCAAGGCCGGACGCGCGCGCCACTCCGCGCGGTGGCCGAACCGGCTCCGAAATCACCCTCTAACTGCTTGATTTCTCGTTACTTTGACCGGCCGCCGCGGAAAAAGGCCGGTATTCTTGGGGTTCGCACCCGACATGTCAACGAAAGTGAGAATCAGGTACCAAAACGGGGACCAACTGTCCCTGCGTCCCGGGGGCCAAGAAAGCTACAATAATGCCCTGCTGCCAAGGAAAGACTTGCGATGATGATCACCCGACGAGGGGCCACTGCCAGCTTCCGACGCACGATGCTCGTGCTGGGCGCCACGCTCACCGCACTCGGTGCCATGTCGGTCGCCGCCGACACCATCTACCGCTGGGTGGACGAGAACGGCGTCGTCAACTACACGCAGCAGAAGCCGCGCGACACCGATTCCGAGGCGATTACCACGCGCGGCGGGCCGCACGCGGTGGCCAAGCAGTCAGCTGCGGCGCAGCCGGCGCCAGTCTCGGATCCCTCCACCGGCGAGCCGTTGAGCCCGGAGCAGAAGAAGATGCTCCAGGGGTTGCGCAATGCGGAGCAGGCCCGCCAGGACGAGATCGCCAAGATCAAGGCGCAGAACTGTCAACAGTCTCGGGACGTGCTGGCGCGGTTGTCCGTGAAGAGCCGCATTCGTGTGCGGGGTGATGACGGGGAATACCGCATCATGCCCGAGGACGAACGCCAGCAGCGGATCGACGAGGCTCAGAAGAACGTCGCCCTCTACTGCGCTCCCGCCTGAACGC
>JASFLG010000244.1:0-6757 GCA_050118205.1 Pseudomonadales bacterium | reverse complement strand
CTCTTGAGCCCCGTGCAGCCTTCGATCTCCCGCTCGAGAACGGCCTCGAGCTTCTGCTCGAATTCGGACGCCACGTCAGCCTGCTTCTTTCACGCCCTTGGGCGCACGCTGCTTCATGTAGCCGAACATGTAGCCCGCCACGCGGCGCATCTGGATTTCCTCAGCGCCCTCGGTGATCCGGTAGCGGCGGTGATGCCGGTAGATGTGCTCGAACGGCTTGTGCCGGGAGTAGCCGAGACCACCGTGCACCTGCATGGCCTGGTCGGCGGCCTGGCAGCAGAGCCGGTTCGCCCAGTAGTTGCACATGGACACCTTGTCGGACACGGAGAAGGCGCCGAATTTGTCCATCTGCCAGGCGGTCTTGTGAATGAGCGCTCTCAGCATCTCGCACTGGGTCTGCTGCTCGACCAGGGGAAACTGGATCCCCTGATTGGCCGACAGGGGCTTGCCGAACGGTTTGCGCTCCATCGCGTACTTGACCGCCTCGTTGATGCAGAACTGGGCCGCTCCCAGGCTCGACGCCGCCTGGCGGATACGGTTCTCGTTGAAGAAGTGCTGCACGATCTGCAGGCCCCGGCCCTCGCCTCCGAAGATGGACGCGTGCGGCACGCGCACGTTCTTGAACGACACCCGGCCGTGATCCGTCGGCATGTTGAAGGTCCAGAGCATCTCCTCGATGTTCACGCCGTCTGCTTCCATCGGGGTGAGGAAGGCCGTGATGCCATCGCCGTCGCCCGGCTTACCGCTGGTGCGGGCCATCACCATGTCGTACTTCGCTTTGTGAATGCCCGTGTTCCAGGTCTTCTCGCCATTGATCACCCACTCGTCGCCGTCGCGCTCCGCATGGGTCTCCATCCAGGTGGCGTCGGAGCCGTGGTTGGGCTCGGTGATGCCGAACGCGAAACCCTTGCGGCCTTCGGCCAGATCGTCCACCCATTCCTTCTTCTGCTCTTCCGTGCCGTATTCGAGCATCAGCAGCAGGCCGACGTTGTTGCCGACGATGGAGTGCTCGTTCTGCAGGTCGTTGTGCAGGCCCAGACCCTTGACCGCGAGGTGCTCGCGGATGATGGCCATGCCCAGGTTGGAGCCTTCCATGCCACCGTATTCCTTCGGGAACGGATAGCGGTAGAAGCCCGCCTCGTCCGCCAGACGCTTCACCTTGAACAACAGCTGCTCCCACTCCTCGTTCGGCAGCCCACCCCGGTCCCAGTCGGTCCGCGCGTCTTCGCGGCGGTGATCGAAGAAACGGATGTTGTCGTCCTGCTGCTCCAGCGGCTTGATGGTGGTCTCGATGAAGTCGTCCAGGCGCTTCAGCAGAGCAGCAATATCCTCTGGAATTTCGAAGTCCATACGGTCAGTCCCCCAACAGATTTGAAACACGTTATAAGATACCCGATAGCCGCCGGTAACGACACACCCGAAGCCGGGCAGAGCCACGATCCGCATCGTGAAACCGTTCCCGTGACCCTCCCGGACTCGCACTGCCGGGGCAGTTATCTTACAGTAGCGCGCTGTTTTGACCGGGGGAATTCGATTCGATGTATCAGGAGCTGCGCGAAGTCTGGAACGAGCTCATTGCTGATGGCAGTCCCTTCGCCATCACCGAGGTGGAGGTCCGGGGGAACCGGATCAGGACCTATGCCGCCGCCCCGCCCAGCGTGCGCGAGCTCTGGCTCGCCTCGGCCGTGCACGGCGACCGCGACTACCTCGTGTATGAGGACGAACGCATCACCTACGCGCAGGCGCACGCTCAGGTCGCATCCATCGCCAACTGGCTCAGCGATCAGGGCGTCGGCGTCGGCGACCGGGTCGCCATCGCCATGCGCAACTATCCCGAATGGCTGCTCTCCTACTGGGCCATCGCCAGCATCGGCGCCACGGTGGTCGGCGTGAACGCCTGGTGGGTGGGTCCGGAGCTCGTCTACGGCATGAACGACGCGCGCCCGAAGGTCTTCATCGCCGACGTCGAGCGGCTGACTCGCGCGCAGGAGAACGCCGCCGAGATGCCGCCCATGAAGCTGGTCGGAGTGCGCGTTCCCGGCGGCTGTCCCGAGGGCGTGACCGAGTGGTCGGAGTTGACCGCGCGCGGCGGCGCGCTGCCGGAGGTAGCCATCGACCCGGACAGCGTCGCCTGCATCTTCTACACCTCCGGCACGACCGGGCATCCCAAGGGAGCGGAGCTCACCCATCGCGGCTGCGTGAACAACGCCATGAATCTGGCGTTCTGGGCAACGTGCCTTGCGACCCTGAACGGGCGTCTCGGCAAGGCCGCGCCCGTCGATCCGGAGAACGCGCCCGTCGCGGCCAGCCTGCTGACCACCCCGCTGTTCCACGTCACCGCCAACAATTGCGTGGCCTACGGCACCACCATGAACGGCGGCAAGCTGGTGCACATGTACAAGTGGGATGCGGGCGAGGCGCTCAAGCTGATCGAGCGGGAGAGGATCACCACGTTCACCGGCGTGCCCACCATGTCCCGTGAGCTGGTAAGCCACCCCGACTTCGACAGATATGACACCTCGTCACTGGCTTCCGTGGGCGGCGGCGGCGCCCAGGTACCGCCGGATCTGGTCGGCAAGATCGACACCACGGTCGCCACCGCCCGCCCGAACACCGGGTTCGGGATGACCGAGACCTGCGGGGTCATCACCTCCATCTCCGCGGACTTCTTCGTCGACAAACCCGCCAGCGCGGGGCCCGTGCTGCCGAACTTCGAGGCCAAGGTGGTGGACGGAAACGGCAATGCCCGTCCCACCGGCGAGGTGGGTGAGCTCTGGGTCAAGGGCGCGCCCGTCATCGCCGGCTATCTGAACCGCCCCGAGGCAACCGCCGAGGCCATCACCGATGGCTGGCTGCACACCGGCGACATCGCCCGCTTCGATGAGGACGGCTTCCTCTTCATCGTCGACCGGTTGAAGGACATGGTGATCCGCGGCGGCGAGAACGTGTACTGCGCGGAGGTGGAGAGTGCCATCTACGAGCACCCCGCGGTGGCCGAGTGCAGCGTTTTCGGGGTCGCCGACGAGCGCCTCGGCGAGGAAGTCGGGGCGGCCGTCTACTGCAAGCCCGGAACAGAGGTCCATCCGGAGGCGCTGCGTGCGCACTGTCGCTCGCTCATCTCCAGCCACAAGGTTCCCCGCTACCTGTGGGTCCTGAGCGAGCCCCTGCCGCGCAACGCGAACGGCAAGTTCCTGAAGCGGGCGCTCAAGGAGATGCTCGATCCCGCGAAGGTGGCCTGATCCCGCCCGGATGGCAGGCCCGCTGATGTGACCTTTCTGCTCGATGCGCTGATCTTTTTCGGAGCCGCCATCGTGGTGGTCCCGGTCTGTCAGCGCCTGGGCATGAGCGTCGTCCTCGGCTACCTGATCGCCGGTCTCGCCATCGGTCCCGGCGTACTCGGTCTCGTCGGAGAGCGCCGGGAAGCAGACGACGTGCTGCACTTCGCCGAGCTCGGCGTGGTGCTCCTGCTGTTCATCATCGGGCTCGAGCTGCAGCCGCGCCGGCTCTGGGTCATGCGCCGACTGGTCTTCGGGCTGGGCACGCTGCAGATCATCGCGACGACGATGGCGATCTCCGCCGTCATGTTCCTGGTCCTCGGCTACGGCTGGCAGCCGAGTCTCCTCATCGGCTTTGCGCTGGCGTTGTCCAGCACCGCGTTCGTGCTGCAGCTTCTGGCCGAGCGGAAGACCCTGAACCATCCGCACGGGCGCGCCGCCTTCGGCACACTGCTGATGCAGGACGTCGCGGTGATTCCGGCCATCGCCGTGCTCGACCTCATTCATCCCGACAAGCAGGAGACCGGCGGCAGCGAGGAGCTGCTGCTGGTCGCGGCGGTGCTGATCGGTCTGGTCATCGCCCGTCTCGTCCTGCGGCCGGTGCTGAAGCTCGTGGCCGGCACAGGGATCCGTGAGCTCTTTACCGCCGCCGCACTGGCACTCGTGGTGGGCGCGGCGCTCACCATGGAGTCGATCGGTCTGTCCATGGGCCTCGGGGCGTTCATCGCCGGGATGATGGTGGCGGACTCCGAATACCGTCACCAGCTGGAGACGGACGTGGCACCATTCAAGGGGATGCTGCTCGGCCTGTTCTTCATGGCCGTCGGCATGTCCGTGGACCTCAATCTGCTGTTCGAGCTGCCGCTCACCGTGATCGTCCTCACCGCCGGGCTGCTCGTCGGCAAGACCATGGTGCTGTACCCGCTGACCCGGGCGGTGGGTCTGAAGCACGCCGAAGGCATCCGAGCCGCGGCGGTGCTCTCCCAGGGCGGCGAGTTCGGATTCGTCCTGCTTACGACCGCTACCCTGGCTGCCGTGATCGACGCCCGCACGGCGGACATCGCCGTGCTGGTGATCACGGCAACCATGATGCTCACCCCGTGGTACACAGCGCTCATCGAGCGGCTGTTCACCCGGGACGAGCCGAAACCCGCCTACGACGAGATCGAGGAGCCGGAGAATCCGGTTGTGATTGCGGGCTTCGGACGGGTCGGCCAGATCATCGGCCGCATCCTCTCCATGCGGCACATTCCGTTCACGGCGCTGGAATCGAGCTCATCCCAGGTGGAGTTCGTGCGCCAGTTCGGCAACCGCATCTATTACGGAGACCCATCGAACCCCGCCCTGCTGCACTCGGCCCACATCGCACAGGCCAGGGCGCTGATCATCGCCGTGGACGATATGGACGCCGCCATCCGGATGGCGGCCGAGGTCCGCACCAACTACCCCGGGGTGAAGATCTTCGCGAGGGCCCGGAACCGCCAGCACGAGCTCCGGCTGAGAGATATCGGCGTGCACTTCGTGATCCGTGAGACTCTGGGATCGAGCCTCCTCATGGGGACTGAGCTGCTCCAGCATCTGGGCATGGGTGAGGCGGATGCGGCGGCGGCGATCGAGATGTTCCGGGCGCACGACGCCCGCACGCTCGAAGGCCAGCTCGCCGTCTATCACGACGATGATGCGTTCCGCGAGTCCACCATCACCGCGGCACGGGAGCTCGAGGCGCTGTTCAACGCGGATGCGGAGTCCCGCTACGAAGGCGAACGTTCCAGCGGTGAGCGGGCCTCGTCCGCAAGCGATCCCACGGCCTCATCGAGCGGCAGCACTTCCTGAGCCTTACCGCCGAGCCGGCGGATGGCCACGGTACGCTCCTCGGCCTCCCGCTTGCCGACCACCAGCAGCACCGGAATCTTGCTCACGCTGTGCTCCCGGACCTTGTAGGAGATCTTCTCGTTCCTGAGATCCAGCTCCGAGCGCAATCCCGCCGCGGTCACCGCCGCCTGTACTTCACACGCATAGTCATCCGCGTCGTCGGTGATGGTCGCGACCACGATCTGCTGCGGTGAGAGCCACAGCGGGAAGTGACCCGCGTAGTGCTCGACGAGAATCCCGAAGAACCGCTCCAGCGATCCGAACAGCGCACGGTGAATCATCACCGGCACCCGGCGCTCGCCGTCCGCGTCCACATAGGAGGCACCCAGACGCTCCGGCATGTTGAGGTCCACCTGCACCGTGCCGCACTGCCAGTCCCGGCCAATGGCATCGCGCAGCACGAACTCGAGCTTCGGCCCGTAGAAGGCGCCCTCGCCCGGATTCAACGTCCAATCCACCTGCATCACGTCCAGCGCCTTCTTGAGCGCCGCCTCTGCGTGGTCCCACACCTCGTCGGAGCCGACACGCACGTCCGGCCGATCGGCATACTTGACCAGCACGTCGTCGAAGCCGAAGTCCTCGTAGATCTCGTGAATGAGCTGGGAGGCTTTCACGCACTCCTCGGTGATCTGCTCCTCGGTGCAGAAGATGTGCGCGTCGTCCTGGGTGAACGCACGCACGCGCATGAGCCCGTGCAACGCACCCGACGGCTCGTAGCGGTGCACCTTGCCGAACTCGGCCAGGTAGTACGGCAGGTCCCGATAACTCTTGATGCCCTGCTTGAAGATCTGGATGTGACCCGGGCAGTTCATCGGCTTGATGGCGAAGACCCGCTCGTCCGGGGTCTGGGTGAGGTACATGTTCTCACCAAATTTCTCGGCATGTCCCGAGCGCTCCCACAGGGAACGCGCCAGGATTTCCGGGGTGTTGACCTCCTCGTAGCCGGCCCGGCGCTGCTTCTCGCGCATGTATCCGATCATGCGCTGGAACAGCGTCCAGCCCTTCGGGTGCCAGAACACGGCGCCCGGCCCTTCTTCCTGCATGTGGAAGAGATCCATCTCCCGGCCGAGACGGCGATGGTCGCGCTTCTCCGCCTCTTCCAGGCGTTTCAGGTGGTCCTTGAGATCCTTCTCCGTTGCCCACGCCGTACCGTAGATGCGGCGCAGCATCTCGTTGTTCGAGTCGCCCCGCCAGTAGGCGCCGGCGAGTGACATGAGCTTGAACGCGGTACCCAGCTTGCCCGTCGAGGGCAGGTGCGGCCCCCGGCACAGGTCGATGAAATCACCCTGGCGGTACAGACCGACCTCCTGGTCGTCAGGGATCGACGCGATGATTTCCGCCTTGTAGAACTCGCCCTGATCTTTGAAGAACCGCACCGCTTCGTCCCGGTCCCAGACCTCACGCCGGATCTCCTCGTTCCGGGCGACGATCTCGCGCATCCGCTTTTCGATGACGACCAGATCGTCCGGCGTGAAAGGCTCCTCTCGCGAGAAGTCGTAGTAGAACCCGTTCTCGATGGTGGGGCCGATGGTGACCTGGGTTTCCGGGAACAGCTCCTTGACCGCTTCCGCCAGCACGTGGGCGGCATCGTGGCGCAGGAGCTCTACCCC
>JASFLG010000243.1:0-6776 GCA_050118205.1 Pseudomonadales bacterium | reverse complement strand
GTGGTGGAAACCACGCCGCCGGTGGAGGTGAGGCCGAAGGCCTGCGCCTCGTGGTCGAAGTCCTGCCATAACGCGCCACCACCGACCCGAGCCCGGCGGGCGACCGGATCGACGTGCACGTCGTTCATGAGCGACAGATCGATCACAACGCCGTCGTCGCAGATCGCCTTGCCGGCGACGCTGTGCCCGCCCGACCTGACCGACAGCGGCAGGCCGTGTTCCCGTGCCACGCTCACGCCGGTGATCACGTCGGCAGCTCCGCGGCAGCGCAGGATCACCTGGGGATGTTTGTCGATCATGCCGTTCCACACAGCACGGGCCGCGTCGAAGCCCGGGTCGTCAGGGGTGAGGACCTCGCCACGGACCTTACCGCGGAGTGCGTCGAGCGTGTCTCTGGTCAGCGATGGTGTGCTGCTCATGATGCGTTCCTTCCTTGCTTCCTCGAAGCTCCCGAGCGGTGAGTTTAACGAGCGCTGAGGCTCAGCGCAGGTTCACCACGGCAATGAGCGCGGCGGGGATCCAGAACCAGGCGTCGAAGTGACCTGAGAGACCGATCAGCCTTCGACGGTTCCGCCATCGAAGCGTTCCAGCGTTGCGAAGGCCTCCACCGGTTTGCGGGAGAGCTTCGTGAGCTGCTTCACCGGTCGGCCCATGGGCAGCATCGCCGCGAACGCGTAGTGCTCCGGTACGCCGAGCAGCGCCTTGAGATCTCCCTCCCGCCCCGCCGCAAAAGTGGTGAGCGTGCCGCCGTAGCCTTCGTTGCGGGCAGCCAGCAGTATGTTCCACACGAAGGGGTAGACGGACGCACCCGAGATCACGCCGACGTGCTCGAGGTGCCGATCGAAAGAGGCGACTACGGACAGGTCCAGGAACACGAACAGCAGCACGGGCGCCTGGGTCAGTGCCCGAATCATCGCTTGGGGCACTTCCGTCGCCGCGATCTCCGCCTCGGTGAGTTGGGTCGGGTGGATGGTGTTCCACGGCGCTTCGCCCGCCTGCACCTGGGCGATGTAGCGTTGCATCGTTGGTCGGATCAGTTCCGGCAGCGCGTCCCGTGTCACGGATTCCCGGACCACGATGACCCGCCAGCCCTGCCGGTTGCCGCCGCTGGGTGCGAATCTGGCGTTGTCGAGGATCCGGTGAATATCCGCGTCGGGCACCGGATCGTCGGTGAACTGACGGGCGGCGAACGTGGTCCGCATCACGTCGTAGAGCTCCATACCTCCTCCCTCGTCCTGTCCCGGGTCCCGATCGACTATAACGCGTCGGCGGGAACGGCCGACAGGGTGAGCCGCACCCGGATCGGGTCCGCGACCGCGATGGCGCCGGCAAACGCCGAGTAGGGCCTGATGCCGAGCGATGTGTGCGTGAGCTCGAAATCCGCCGAGGCCGTGAGCCGGTTGTCCGCGAGCCGCCAGGCGACGGGCACGAGCCGGTCGAGCGTCGTGGCTCGGAAGTGAATGACGAGCATCACGTGTGTCTCGTCCGCCCAGCGCGCGTCGACGACCACGAAAGGATGCTCGTTGCTGTCGAACCCCCGTGGGCCCAGCATGCGGGCGCGGGTGGCGGCGACGTCCGCCGGCGAGCGCGGCGACTCGAAGCCGGGTCCGGCGGCCGCACGCGCGCCCGGATCGTCCAGCACCAGGTCCCACGGCCGGAAGTAGAGGCGTCCGGCGGAACGGTTGCGTGGCGAGTCGAGGCGAATCGCGCCATGGACCTCGTGCGTTTCGATCACGTGATTGTGGGCGAGCCGGGACAACCAGCCGGCGCGATAGGTATGCAAGGTAAGCCGGGCCTCTTCGATCCGGTACAGCCGCCCGCGGCCGGCCGGGTCCGAGTAGTCCGGTGGCCGGGTGGCGGAAGGCTCGCGCACATCCGGCTGGGGCAGCGCCGCGCAGCCGCCGATCAGCCAGGTGAGCGCGGTTGCCAGCAGCCACCATCGAGCGGTCGATCCGTGCACGTTCGGTGTTCCTGTTTGCCCGTCGGGCCCGGCAGATTACACTGCTTCTTTACCTCTCGAGACGATTCCTTGAGCGCATCCGAAAGCGGCACCCGGACCCTGGCGAGTGCGCAGGGCACGCGCGCGTCCGGTCCGGGCTTCACCGAAGGAGACATGTCCCGGCACGTGCTGCGGCTGTCGGGATTCATGATCATGGGCTTTCTGGCCATGACCCTGGCGCAGCTGGTGGAAGCTTTCTATCTGGGTCGGGTAGGTGCCGACGAGCTGGCTGCCATCGCCTTCGCCTTCCCGCTGGTCATGGCGTTCAACGCGCTCACGCGCGGCATCGGTGTCGGCACCGGCGCCGTGCTCGCCCGCACGATCGGCGCGGGAGACCGGGAGCAGGCCGCGCGACTGACGTCCCACGGCCTGTTCCTCACCCTGCTCTTTACCACGGTGTGTGCGGTGCTGCTGGCCTGGCAGGGCAGGGTGCTGTTCGAGCTGCTCGGCGCGCGAGGTCATATTCTCGAGCTCGCGACGCTTTACATGAGCATCTGGTGCATCGGCTTCCCCGGCTTCGGGTTGTCCATGGTGGGCTCGGGCCTGATGCGCTCGATCGGCGATCCGGCGTTTCCGGGCTACGTGATGGCAGCCGGCTCGATCATTCAGGTGACCGTCGCGCCGCCGCTGATCTTCGGCTGGCTCGGCCTGCCGGCGCTCGGCATTGCCGGCGCCGCCTGGGCATTCGTGATTGCCCGAACCTGCTCGTTTCTGCTCACCGCCTGGTGGTTTCTGGTCAAGGAACGGATGGTGCGCTTCGACCGCCGCGGGCTGGTGGGATCGACCCGGGCCATCCTGCACGTGGGCGTGCCGGCGGCAGCCACCAACCTGATCCAGCCCCTGTCCGCTGCGGTCACCACCCGGATTCTCGCCGGCCTGGGCGTGAGCGTGGTGGCGGGATTCGGGGTCGCGGGACGCATCGATGCGGTGGTCACCATGGTGGTGATCGGCATCTCCGCGAGTGCGGCACCCCTGGTCGGGCAGAACTGGGGGGCGCGGCGCTACGCTCGTGTGCTGGAAGCGCTCGCGCTCGGCTATCGCTACTGTCTGATCTGGGGCGTGATCGCCGCGGCGCTCATGTGGCTCGGCGCGCCCACCTTCGTTTCCCTGATCACCGACGACGCCGAGGTGATGGGGGCGGCGGTCGCGTATCTCTACATCGTGCCGGTCAGTGTCGGCTTCATGGGCATGGTGAACGTGGCCAACGCGTCGTTCAACGCGCTCTCCAAGCCCGTGCCGCCGCTGGTGCTGTCCGTTGCGCGGCTCGTGGTCGTGTACGTGCCGCTGGCCATCGCGGCCGGCCACTTCTTCGGGTTCTGGGGCGTGTATGTGGTGACCGCCGTGGTGAATGTGGTGTTCGGGTTGCTCGGTCGGCGCTGGAATGCCGTGACCATCCGCCGGATGATGCCGGCAACCTGAGGATTCCGACAGCGGTCTGCCATCGGTTCACTCGGCCAGGGGATCCGGTCGAATCTGAAAGTGCACGACCAGTGGCCGTGTCCCCTTGCCGCCTTCCTTCAGCCACGGTGTCCGGTCGCCGCTCGGTACCCACAGTCCACGACCCTTCCAGCCGCCGTCCGGATCGTCGATGCGCCCTTCGAAGCCTTTGCTGTAGAACCCCAGCGGATACGGAATGCGCAGCGTGACGAACTGACCATTGCCGCTGCGATCGATCAACGCATGCACGCCGTCGGACAGGTTGCCGGTGGCAATGGGCACGTCCCGGCCGAGCCCCAGCGTGTCGTGCTGGTCCACCCAGGTGTAGTAGCTCGACTCCACGCTGAACTCGGGGAGGTCCACGAATCCCGGGCCCGGCAGGTCGTACAGGGTCCAGCCCTCCGGGCAGTGCTGTCCGGTGGCTTCAGGCCCGTTCAGCGGTCCGGTGCATTTCGTCCGGTCGAAGGCGCCCAGATGGCCACTGCCGAGTGAAACCCAGACGACGCCACGGCTGTCGATGTCGGCGCCGCGCACCCCGTAGCCGGGCAGGGGCGGCTCGTAGTACTCGGAGAGCGTGGTGCGGGGCGGATCGTCGCCGGGGACCATGCGGATGATACCGCCCGGATAGGAGAACGCGCTCGAGCCCCACACCGAGCCGTCCACGGGGCTCGGCATCACCGCGTAGAACCCCTTGTCGAGCCGCATGTCGCGCTCCGGATCCCGTGGCTCGCCCGGCTCCGTCCAGGCATCGAGGCGACCGTTGCCGTTCGTGTCCAGAACGATCGGTGCCCAGGTCTGAGCTGTGGCTGCATCGCCCGTTGCCAGAAACTCGCGCGTGTCCAGCCAGCCCACCACGTTGCCGCCACCGCTGGTGTAGAGCGTGTTGTTCGGGTCGTCGTCGAACTGCAGGTGATGCGTGCCGAAGCAGGTGTCCACGAAGCGGTACTCGCCCGTGCCCGGCTCGTAGACGGCCAGCTGCCGGGTAGAGCGCACCTTCGGGAAGTGCCTGGCGGACGGGTGCTCGGAGCCCGATCGGCAGAATGCCGGGTTCTCCGGAGCACGGATCCGGGCCGTGAGCCAGACGCGCCCGTCCTGATCGAGCATGGGGTTGTGGATGTTGGCCCGGCTGTCCCAGATCCGCTCGTCGCCCCAGTACGCCGAAGGCGCGAGCACCGGGTCCTCGCCGGTGCTGGGCGTATCGGGATCGCGCACCGGCACCTCGAATACGGTCGAGGCGTTGGCGACCGGATCGAGGATCGGCATCTGGTCGGTGGACAGCTCCGGCGCCCCGTAGAGATGACCGTAGCCGTTGATCGTGGGATTGCGGCGATCCGTGCCGGAGAGATCGTGCGTATAGGCCTCGGGATTCGACCAGTCGCGCACCGTGGCGACGACGTTGCGCTCGATTCCCCGGGGTCGGGCCGGCCTGGTCGCGGGCAGGGCGCCGGCGGCGATGCGGTCCGTCCACTCGGCGAGGTAGCGGTACGGAACCCCCCGCAGCAGATCGGCCGCGATCCGGGTCATGTTGTCGCCGGCCTGGCCGGCGGCGATGCGCCGCGCCCAGGCCGCCTGGTGATCCGCGATTCCGGCGACGGTGGCGGGCAGCGTGCGGGTGGACGCCTGGCCGAGCTGATGGCAGCCGACGCAGCCCATGTTCTTCATCCACATGAGATAGCCGTTCATGCCGCCGGGAATGTCGCCCACCTCGCTGGCGGTGGGGAGGCGCATCATGGCGTACCAGTAGGCGGCGGGATAGACGCGAGCGGCCGTGGCGTCGTCGTCGGCGGCCAGCACGGTGTGATCCACGGTCGACCCAGCTGCGGCCGGCAGCGGCGGCGAGTCCACCAGCCCGTAGCCGCGTACCCAGACCCGGTACCCGGCGGCAGGCAGCGCGGGAATCAGGTAGCGCCCGGCATCGTCCGTCACCACGATCCGCGCGAAGCGCGTGTCGAAATCGCCCGTCTCCGCGATCACCCAGACCCCGGCTTCCGGTCCGCCGGGACCGGTGACGGTGCCGCGGATCGTACCGGGCTCGGGACCCGCCGTGGCGTCTACTTTGGCTGCAGCGTTTTTCACCGAGGGCGGTTCGGTATCACTGCATCCCGGTCCGGTCACAACGAGCAGCAGCATCAGCGTCCGTAAGAGCTTCCTCACCAGCGCCCGGCCCGCCATGATCGTCTCCCTTCCTGCCCTGGCTGGTCAGTCTACCCTCGACGGACCCCGACGCCACGGCCGTGCTCGCGCACAACGCTGCCTTGACTTATCGCGCGGGACAGGGATTGATGGCGTCTCAGTCGAGACACCAGACCTCACGGAGGACGAGAGAGATGATCGGATACGTAACCATCGGTACCAGCGACATGGAGAAGGCCTGTGCCTTTTACGACGCGCTCCTCGCGGAGATCGGCGGCAAGCAGCTCATGGGCATGGACCGGATCAAGTTCTACGGCACCGGTGGCGATGGGGCCATGCTGGCCATCTGCATCCCGTACAACGAAGAAGCTCAGGCCTGCGGCAACGGCAACATGGTTGCCATCAACGCCGGCGACCGGGCGACCGTCGACAAGCTCTACGCCAAGGCGCGCGAGCTGGGTGCTTCGGACGAAGGTGAGCCCGGCGAGCGGATGCCCGTCTTCTATGGCGCGTACGTGCGTGATCTCGACGGCAACAAGCTCTGCTTCTACGAGATGAAGACCGGCTGAGTCACGGCTCGCCGCGGGCGCGGGGACGGCACAAGGGACCGTCTCCGCGGAACGATCACTTGGGGAGGAACGCGTCATGGCCGAATCCGTCGTCATCGTGGACAGCATCCGCACAGGGCTTGCCAAGGCCCATCGCGGCACCTTCAACCTGACCCGGTCGGACGACCTGGTGGCGCACTGTATCGACGCGCTCCTGGCACGCACGTCAGGGCTCGACCCTGCGGAAGTCGACGACGTGATTCTCGGGTGCGGGCGCCAGGTGGGCGAGCAGTCGGCAAACATCGCCCGCGACGCGGTGGTTCTGTCGAGTCTGCCGGTGTCGGTGGCAGGCACCACCATCAGCCGGGCATGCTCGTCCGGCCTGAACAGCATCGCCTTTGCGGCGAACCAGATTGCCAGTGGCATGGCGGACGTGATCATCGCCGGCGGTGTGGAGTCGATCAGCGGCCTATCGCGTGGGCGGGAAGCGGAGTTCGCACAGAATCCCAGGCTGCTCGAGGAGAAGCCCGAAATCTACATGGCCATGGGCAACACGGCGGAGGTGGTCGCCCGCCGCTATCAGGTTACCCGGGAATCCCAGGACGCGTACGCGCTGCAGAGTCAGCAGCGGTACGCGGCGGCGGTGGAGGAGGGTCGCA
>JASFLG010000242.1:0-6781 GCA_050118205.1 Pseudomonadales bacterium | reverse complement strand
CCACTCCATGCGGGACATGCCCGGCGGGGACGTGGGGGCTCGCCCGCTCGCAGTGCTGACTCTGATCGTCGAAGAACACGTCGGCACCGAACGCGCGGAGAAACTCCGTCTTCTCCATGCCGCCGAGGAACAGAGACTCGTCCAGGCGCACGTCCCAGGCCCTGAGCGTGCGGATCACGCGCTCATGAGCCGGGGCGCTGCGCGCGGTGACCAGTGCCGTGCGGATCGGGCAGGCGCCCTCCGGAAACTCACGCTGCAGATCGTGCAGGGCGCGCAGGAACTCCTTGAATGGCCCGCCCTCGAGGGGCTCCGACGCCGCAGCCGCTTCCCGTTCCGCGAACGCCGCGAGACCCTTGGCCTGAAACACCTGCTCCGCCTCATCGGAGAAGAGCACGGAGTCGCCGTCGAAGGCGAGCCGCAGATCCTCGCCGCCGGGGTCCCGGCCCTGAGCGCTGCCGCCGAGCAGGGTCGCGGCCGCGACGCCGTGCTCGAGCGCGTGTGTCACGTCGTCCGCCTGGGTCGAGAGAAACAGGCTGCCGCCGAAAGCGTGGATGTAGCGATACGGGCTCTCGCCGCCGCAGAAAGCGGCACGGGTGATGTCGAGCCCATAGGCCTTGATCGAGTTGAAGATGCGCAGGCCGGTGTCCGCCGAGTTACGCGACAGAAGGATGGCTTCTACTCGATGTTTGTCGAGTAACTTATTGATATTCAGGAATTTCTGGACAAAGAAAAATGCCTCGCCCCGCTCCAGGACCTCCTCTTCGTGGGCAATCTGATAGCGTCGGTAGGCTTCCAGGCCCTCTTCCTCGTAGACCCGGTTGCTCTCGTCCAGGTCGAACAACGCCCGCGAGCTGATGGCGATCGTGAGAATGGATTCGGTATCAGGCATCCAGGTCGGGGATCAGCTCGCTTTCGAGCTTCGCGATCATGTCCTTGAGTTTGAGCTTCCGCTTCTTCAGCCGCTGTATGCGCATCATGTCGTGATGGCGGGTTTCGAGCAGATGATGGATCACCTCATCCAGATCCCGATGTTCGACCTTGAGCTGCTCCAGCCATTGCTGAATCTCGGCGTTATCCACTCGGACACCCGCATTGCCGTTCCGTGGCATCATAAGCCCTCCCTGAATGCGGTCCAACTGCCCGGCCGGGCCGCACAGGATGCCTCCGCCAGGCCCGACAGGAGACACTCGCCGGCATGGTCATCATCCTCGCCGCCATCATGGCGGCGGTCGCCTTCGTGATCCTCATGCGTCTGCTCTGGGTCGCGCACCGGCCTTCCGTGCCCGCCGCGACCGTCACTCTGATCGCCGTCATCCTGCTCCTGGGCCTCGGCATTCTGGCCGCCACAGGACGCATGCACTGGATCGCGGCCCTGGTGGCCGCCATTTTCCCGTTTCTGCGCCGGGGTGCCTCCCTCCTGCGCTACGTGCCCCTGGTCAGGCACCTCTTCGGTGCCTACCAGCACTACAGCGGCGGCAGCGATCGCAGCCGCGGGACGGGCCCGGATTCGAGCGAGTTGAGCCCGGACCAGGCGCGGCAGATGCTCGGGCTCGGACCGAGCCCGACCCGCGATGAAATCATCGCCGCGCACCGCAGGCTCATGCAGAAGATCCATCCGGACCGGGGTGGATCCACCTATCTGGCTCAGCAGCTCAACGAAGCCAAGCGCATCCTGCTGAAGAAGGCACCGTGACGATCCGCTGACACTTCCGCCGGGCAAAACTGCCGACCAGTTCACGTGTCCGCAAAAAGAACTGACCTAAGCTTCGGTCATGCACCCGGAATCCCTACAGGATCGGCGTTCCCACCAACGGTTCGAGTGCGGCGACATGGTCGCCTGCGTGCGCCTGAAGGGCCAGCTCGCCCGGGTGCCGGTGGAGGTGATCGACTTCAACCGGCACGGGCTCGCCATCCGCTGCACCCGACCCCTTCCGAAGGACTCGCTGGTCTTTCTGTCGCTGAACGCGGGCGAGCAGGTCCTCGACCGGGTGGTCGGGGTGGTGCACAACTGCCTGGGAATGGACGAGGGCTTCCGCTGCGGTATCCGCTTCCGGACCCAGTCCGACCTGCAGTTCGACCGCGAGATGGTGGAGGCGCAGCTCGCGACGCTCGAGCTCGCGCTCGCCGGACTCGAGTAGAAGGTCCCGATTCAGGATTCGCCCATCAGGGCACGCGCTTCGTCCTCGAGCGCGATCAGGCGCCGCACCCAGTTCTCGAGCAACAGAAACTCCTCGTCCGGCAGCTGGAAGGCCTTGCAGACCTCACGCAGCAGACACTCCTCCTCGATCTCGAACGCGCCGTCGGCATAACCGAGCCGCAGCAGGTTCACGAGGGCGACCACACGACTCTTGTGGCTGTCGAAGATCTCCTCGATCCCGGACAGCTCCAGATAGTCCATGTCGTCCGACGGACTGAGCTCCATCTCCCGTTTGAACTCGTCCAGCATGCCCTCCTCGTTGGGGTCGAGGAGACCGTCGGACACCACCACGTTGTGCGCGAGACCCATGAGGGCCTCCCGCTGCTCCACGCTCAGAGAGGAGAGCCACATGCGGCAGACGAGCCTACTCGAAGACGACCGAGCAGAGCATGATGACGATGGCGAGCCAGCCCCAGGCGATGATGGCCTTCATGACCAGACTCTGCTCGAAGAAATCTTCAATGAGGTACCACATGTCGCGACGCACCAATACTTGACGATGCTGTCAGTTTAAGCGAATTCGTCCCGGTCGAGTAGAATCCGACGGTGCCCCACGCCTTCGTTCAACTCTCCCCGGAACTGGATCGCGCCTGCCGGACGGCCCTGGTGCTCACCCCGACCGAAAGGCTTCGGCGTAACGTCGTCCGCGCATTCAACGACGCCCGGGTGGCGGCCGGCGAGCGCGCCTGGCCGACACCGCGAGTACAGACCCTCGAGAGCTACCTGGCCATACTCCACGAACGACGCGTCGAGGCCGACCGGGCATTGCCCCGTCTGCTCTCACTCGAAGCCGAGTTTCAGCTGTTCCGGGCCACCGCGCCGGCCGGTGCCACCCGTCTGACCCGGCTCGCCCAGGAAGCGTGGCAGCTCTGTCACCACTGGCGAATCCCGGTGGGCAGCGACGGATTTGCCGGCACCGAGAACGGACGGGTGTTCGCCGCCTGGGCTGAGCGCGTGCGTGCGCGCCTGGACGAACAGAGTGCCATCACGCGGGCGGAGCTGCCCGGCCAGCCGGACCTGACGACCCCGGAGCCGGTGCTCGCCTGCCTCGCCTTCGAGCGCACCCCCCGCGCGTTCGAGCGCTGGCTCGAGCGGCAACGCCACGGAGGCTGCCGGGTCGAGGTACTGGAAAATCCCGGGACCGGCCCGGCCGGCGCTACCCGGATCGCCTTCGACAGCCCGGCCGAGGAGCTGGCGGCTATGGCCCAGTGGGTCCGCCGCCGGCTCGAAGACCGGGCCGACGACGTCCGCATCGGCATCGTGGTCCCGGATCTGGCGGCGCGGCACCAGACCGTCCTTCGCCAGCTCACCGCCGAGCTCGACCCGATGCTCGAGCACGGCACCCAGGGACTGGTGGACATCGCCGGCGGTACGGCTCTGGGCGCGGCACCGGTGTGGCGGGCGGCCCGGGACTGGCTCGAGCTGCGCTTCGCCGGCCTCCCGGCCGATCGGGCCCGTCGCTGCCTCAACCAGCCCTATCTGGAGCTGCCGAGACTGGCGCGGCTGTCCCCTTCCCTTCCACCGGACGTGGATCTGCGGATCCTCGCCCGGCAACCGGGCCTCGAGTCGCTGGCGGCACATCTCGACCTGCCGCATGACGCACAGGATCGCCCGGCGCCGTTCGCGAACTGGCTGGCACGCTTCCAGGAGAGCCTCGCGGCCGCGGGCTGGGATGGCCGGCGCGCCGGGAGCTTCCAGTATCAGGCCTGGCAGGATGCGCACGCCCGTCTCGATGCCCTGGCGCGTACGGCCGACCAGCGACCGATTGGCCTGTCGGCCGCTCTCGAGCTGCTCGACCACTTTCTGGACGGCGTGACCTTCGCCCCGGAACGGGCACCCGCCCCGGTCCAGGTGATGGGCTATCTGGAGACCACGGGTCTCGACTTTTCCCACCTCTGGGTGCTCGGTCTCGACGACCGAAGCTGGCCGCGACCGCCGACTCTGAATCCGTTCCTGCCGGTGGCGCTGCGGCGCGCGCACGGCGTGCCGAGGACCACGCCGGAAGACGAGGCGGCGTTCGCCGCCGAGCGGCTGCACGGCTGGCTCGGGAGCGCGAGCACCGTCGTGGTCAGTCATGCCCGGCACGACGGAGAATCCGTGCTGCGGCCGAGCGCGCTGATTCGCGCGCTCCCGGAAGCCACCGCGGTGGATCTGAACCCGGCTCGCGCTCATCCGGCGTTCGCGCACCGACACGACCAGCTGGAAAACCTCCCCGACACCGCCGGCCGGCCGCTGCCGCCCGGTCCACGCCGGGGCGGCAGCAGCCGCATCCGCGACCAGGCGATCTGCCCGTTCCGCGGTTACGCCATCCATCGCCTCGCCCTCGCCGAGCCACGACTGCCACACGGGCTGCCGAATGCGCTAGATCGGGGGATTCTCGTGCACGAAGCGCTGCACAGGCTCTACGACGATGCCACCGCTGCCGGCCGCCCGCCCGCCGCGCTCGGTCCGGCAGATTTCGCCCGGGCGGCTGCCCAGGCGCTCGGCCGCCACTATGGGCGCTTTCCGCGTCCGTTCCGTACCCGCGAAGGCCACCGCCTCGCCGCCCTGCTGGAGGCCTGGAATCGGCTGGAGGGCGCCCGTGAGGACGGTGTCCAGATCGAGTCGCTCGAGCTCGGGGTCGAGGCCGAGTTCGACGGCATCGGTCTGACGCTGCGAATCGACCGGGTCGATCGCATCGACGATGCACTGGTGGTCGTGGACTACAAGACCGGCCGGATCGGTCACCGTCTCAACCAGGAACGGCTGGTCGATCCTCAGCTGCCGCTGTACGCACTGACCAATCCGCGCATCGAGGGGGTGCTCTACGCCGAGATCGACGACCGCGACCCGCGATTGAAGGGGATCACCGCGCTGGCCGTGGATCAGCAGGCCGACGTGGAGGCGCCCGCAGGTGGCAGCTGGGTCGAGCAGCGTCGTCGCTGGCAGCGCCAGATCGATACGCTCACCGCGGAGATCCGCGGCGGTTTCGCCGCGGTGCGCCCCTACGAGACCCGGGCCTGTCAGACCTGCCACCTGCAGTCCTTCTGCCGGATCGATCTCGATGACGGGGGATCCCCATGAGCACCCCGGCCCCCGATCAGCTCGAGCGCGATCGCGCCACGGACATCCATCGCTCGGTCATCGTTCAGGCGCCGGCCGGGTCCGGCAAGACGAGCCTCCTGGTCAGCCGTTTCCTGAAGCTGCTCTGTGTGGTGGAGAAGCCCGAGGAGATTCTCGCCATCACCTTCACACGCAAGGCGGCGAGCGAGATGGCGAACCGGATTCTGACGGCGCTGGAGTCCGCGGCGCACGGGCACGAGGCGGATGCGGACGCCAGCCGGGCGCTCGCCCGCAGCCGCGAGCGCGGCTGGCGCCTGCTCGAAGTGCCGGCGCGGCTGAAGATCCAGACCATCGACAGCCTGGCCATGTCGCTGACCCGCGGTCTGCCGGTGGCAGCGGCGCTGGATCCGGGGCTCGCGCTGACGGAAAACGCCGGCGGGCTCTACCAGCGCGCTGCGAACCGTCTGCTGCTGCGCCTCTACGATGATGGTCCGCTGACCGACGAGGTCGCCGACTTTCTCGAGCAGTGCGGCAACGACCCGGCCCGGGCGGAACGGCTGCTCGCCGGGATGCTCGGCAAGCGGGACCAGTGGCTCGAGGTGATCATGACGGTGGTTGCCGCGCATCAGCGCACACCGGAGCGCGTGGCCGAGGTCCTGGAGACCGGGCTCGAGGCGCTGACCCGGGATGTGCTCGACGAGGTGCGGGAGCGCCTGGATCCGGCCATCGAACGGGAAGTCGAGGCGCTGGTCGAGCATGCGGCGGCGGAGCTCGGACGCAGCCTGGACTCGGAGCACGCGCGCTGGCGGCTCGCAGCGGAGATCCTCACCACCCGGAACGGGCAGCTGCGCCGGCAGGTCACGCGGCGGGAAGGATTCAGCCCGGAGTTTCGGGGTGAGAAAGCACGGGTGCTGGCCCTCATCGGTCGGATCGCCGATCTGGGTCTGGGAGAAGCGGTCGCGAACCTCCGCTATCTCCCGGACCCGAGCCTCACCCCCGAGGCGGTGCGGCGGCTTGTCACAGCCGCCATCACCCTTGCGCTCGCCAACGCCGAGCTCGACGCCACGTTCCGGCAGGCCCGCATGACCGACTTCACGAGCCTCATCCTCAATGCGCGCGCCGCCCTCGGAGATGCTCTGGCGCCGAGCGAGCTCGCGCTGGCCCTCGACTACCGGATCCACCACGTGCTGGTGGACGAGTTCCAGGACACGTCCGTCTCCCAGTTCGCGCTGTTCGAGCGACTCCTGCGCGGCTGGAACGCCGGCGACGGCAACACCTTCTTCGCGGTAGGCGACCCGATGCAGTCCATCTACCGTTTCCGCGACGCGGACGTGGGGCTGTTCTACCGGGCCTGGAACCAGGGCATCGGCGACGTGCCGCTCACGCCCGTCCTGCTGTCGAGCAACTTCCGTGCAGATGCCCGCCTCGTGCGCTGGACGAATCACGCCTTCGAGCGGATCCTGGGCGACCAGGAGGACCCCGTGCTCGGCCGCATCGCCTACCGGCCGGCCACCCCGACGGTGCCGGCCGCGGGCGATCGGC
>JASFLG010000241.1:0-6786 GCA_050118205.1 Pseudomonadales bacterium | reverse complement strand
TCGGGTATTTCGGCGCCGAGGTGATCAAGGTGGAACCGCCGGTCACCGGCGATCCGATCCGCACCTGGCGCATGGTGGACGAGGACGGCACCGCCTGGTGGTGGCGCAGCCTCGGGCGGAACAAGAAATCCGTCACCGCGAACCTCAGAACCGAGGCGGGCCGGGAGGTCGTAAGACGACTCATGACGGGCGCCGACGTGGTGATAGAGAACTTCAAGCCGGGGACCATGGAGAGGTGGGGGCTCGGACCGGAGGCATTCGAGGCGAGCAACCCGGAGCTCATCTACGCCCGGATCTCCGGCTACGGCCAGACGGGGCCCTACGCGAAGAAACCCGGATTCGCCTCGGTCACGGAAGCATTCTCGGGCTTCCGGCACCTGAACGGGTTTCCCGGTGAGGCGCCCGTGCGTCCGAACCTCAGCATCGGTGACACGGTGGCCGGACTTCACGCAGCGCTCGGCATTCTGCTCGCCCTGCTCGAGCGGAGTCAGGGTCAGCAGGGCCAGGTGGTGGACGTGGCGCTCTACGAGGCCATGTACAACCTCATGGAGGGCGTGGTGCCCGAGTACTCGGGCACTGGCGCCGTCCGGGGCGCATCCGGCACCACCATCACCGGCATCGTGCCAACGAACACCTATCGCTGCAGCGACGGCAAATTCGTCGTCATCGGCGGCAATGGTGACTCCATCTTCGTCCGGCTGATGCGTGCCATGGGGCGGGACGATCTGGCTGACAATCCGGCTTACGCCCACAACACGGGTCGGGTCACCCACGAGGCGGTCCTCGATAGCGCCATCGCGGACTGGACCGCCAGCCGAAGCGCAGAGGACGTGGTCAGCACACTCGAGGCCGCCGACGTGCCGGTCGGGCTCATCTACGACGTCGCCGACATGTTCGAAGACCCGCAGTACCAGGCTCGCGGCATGTTCGAGGAGGTCACCGTGGGCAAGCGCAAGCTCAGCATCCCTGCCATCGTACCGAAGCTTGCGCGCACGCCCGGCTTCACCGAGTGGCCCGGGCCCGAGGTGGCCGAGCATCGCGACCAGGTACTGCGTGAGGTGGGTTACAGCGACGCGGAGATCGCCGCCCTGTCTGCCGGGGGCGATATCTGATCCGATCGGCTGCAGTCTGCGCCTGCAGACCTACAGCGGCTGCAGCAGATAGTGCCCCTGTGAAAGGGCAACGGGCCGGTCCCGGCTCTCCTGCCAGATCTCCGAACGGACATTGGCGACCCGGCGCCCCCGCCGGTTGACGATGGCCCGGCCGTAAGTGGTCATGCCGCGGGCGGAACGCAGATAGTCGAAGTTCACGTCCACCGTCTTCGGCAGCTGTTCGCACGCCGTCTCGTAGAGCAGCTGCAGAACCGCCGTAATCTCGAGCAGGGCGCCGATCACCCCGCCATGGATCGCGGGCAGAATCGGATTGCCGATCAGTCGCTCGGTGAACGGCAGAACGGTGATCACCTCCTCACCCTGCTGCTGCACCTCCACCCCCAGAAACTTCGCATAGGGGATTGCGGCCACCACCGCGCTCATGTCCTTGCCCTGGCCACGCTCGCGCAGCTCCATCAGCAACTTCATGCCGCCTGCCCCGCCGACGTCACGCGACCGTCCTCGGCGCGTTCGGGGTGTCCATCATGAACGCGGCGACGCAGGTGGCGACCGGTTCGTCGGGTGATTCGTGGAACGCCCAGGCACGAACGAAAGCGATATTGCGCGTGCGCTTGTAGCACTCGGCCGTTGCCCAGAGATCCCTGCCCGGCGTCGCCGGGCCCATGTAGTCAATCCTGAGATCCAGGGTCGCGATGGCAGCCTCCCCGCGCTCCGTCTCCGGGGGCCGCGCCACCATGCCGCAGGTCTGATCGAGCAGCGCAGTGATCACACCGCCGTGTACGACCCCGGTATCCGGGTCACCCACCAGGTGCTCACCGTAAGTGAGACGCATGGCCGGAGTGCCGTCCGGCAGCGTGTCAGCCACCATGCCGATGGCCGAACCGTGTGGTACCTCCCAGATTTCCTCGTTAGCCGGGGGCTCGGTCACTCCTTCGGTCCGAACAGGAACCATAGAATCACGCCGAGCAGCGGCAGCAGCAGGATGGCGACCGTCCACCCGACCTTGGCACCCGTGCTGGCACTGCTGCCGAGCACCTTGACGATGGCGTACACGTCCAGAATGAGGATGATCAGGCCGCCGAGACCGCCGATTTCGATTCCCATGGTGGTTCTCCCTTTTTCTACTTGGTTCGATCCAGCCTCAGGACGCGGCGCGCGCCGCCGCTTCCCGGGCCTTGCGGACCTTCTCGTTGGTCTGATTGAAGAGCAGTTCCCGGCGCGCCTTCTCCTCCGCCTCCGTCAGCTCCCGCTTGCCGAGATCCCGGCCCACCTGCCAGCCTTTCTCGACCGCGGGTCGCGCACCGACCTGGTCTATCCAGCGTTTGAGGTTCGGGAACGGCGTCCAGTCGTCGTCAAGATCGAGCAGGCGGCCGATGAGGCGGGCCCACGGCCAGTTAATCACGTCGGCGATGCTGTAGTCGGCCCCCGCAATGTACTCGCTGGCCGAAAGCTGTGCGTCGAGCACGCCCGAGAGCCGGTCCACCTCGCCAACGAACCGTTTGATCCCGTACTCGAGCTGCCGCGGGTCGTCGGCGATATTCTTTCCGTAGTTCTTGAAGTGGTTGGCGTTGCCCATCATGGGGCCGAGGTTCGCCATCTGCCAGTGCACCCACTGCAGAACGCGGTAGCGTCCGCGCGTATCCGACGGCAGCAGCTGACCGGTCTTGTCGGCGAGATACTCCAGGATGGCACCGGATTCGAAGATGGACAGCGGCTCGCCACCGCCGACCGGATCGTGGTCGACAATGGCCGGCATCCGGTTGTTGGGGCTGATGCGCAGAAACTCCGGCTTGAACTGGTCACCGCCACCGATATCCACCGGCACCACGTCATAGGGCAGCCCGACCTCCTCGAGCATGATGGTGACCTTCCAGCCGTTTGGCGTCGGCCAGTAGTGAACGTCGATCATATTGCCGCTCTCCCTTTCCTTTCCTTTCCTTTCCTTTCCTTTCCGTTCCTTTCCTTTCGTTTCCCTTCGTTTCCTCTCCGCCCGCGGCTGATGGGTCGCCGTCGGCGGTGGCCCGTCGGCATGCCAGTGTACGGCATTTCAACGCCGCTCACCCAGCAGCGACGCCCGCCGCAAGGCGGGCACCCGGGTCCGGCGGGCTCAGTCGTCGAGATACGCTGACAGGCGCTCGCAGGACTCGGCGAACTCCTCCATGAACGCATACACCACGCTGCGCGCGGACGCTGGTGCGTTCATCATCCCGACGCCCTGCCCAACCCAGTAGGTGGCCAGACGCTTCGCGTTCGCGTCCCCCGCCTCGGCCAGCCTGTCGATACGCGCCAGCGCCGGACCGGAGATGAGCCCCTGCAGCGGCATCGGCAGCGGCTCCGGGGCGTCCTTCTCCTGCCAGGCGTCCGTCCAAGGCGAGCGCAGCTGACGGGTGTACTTGCCGGTGCGGCTCCTCGAGCGAACGGTCTGGCGGGAGGTCGCCGCCAGCATCTTCTCCTTCACGGCAGGTGCCGTCTCCGCTTCTGCCGTGGTCAGCCAGACCGATCCCGTCCAGGCACCGGCCGCACCCATGGCCATGCACGCGGCCATCTGGCGCCCGGTGACGATGCCGCCCGCCGCCAGCACCAGAGTATCTGCGCCGAGCTCACGGATGGTATCGAGCACCTCCGGCACCACCACCAGCGTGGAGATCTCCCCGCAGTGGCCCCCCGCTTCGGTGCCCGACACCACGAGCACGTCCACGCCGGCTTCGATGTGCTTGACCGCATGCTCGCGGGATCCGGTGAGCGCGCCGACGGCAATGCCTTTCTCCCGGGCGGCTTCCATCATGAACGGCGGCGGCACGCCGAGCGCGTTCACCACCATGCGGATCGGGTGCTTGAGCGCCACCTCCAGCTGGGCCTTCGCGCCACGCTCGCGCAGCGAGTCGCCCGCACTGGCGGAGATGGGCCGATCCCACAGACCGGCGGTGTCGATGCCGTTCTCGGCCAGGATCCGTTCCACGTGCAGCTTGTGCTCGAGCGGAATGCGCGCCTCGAGCTCCTCCGCCGTGAGGGAGCCCTCCTTGTCGGCCAGGCTGGTGGGAACGATCAGGTCCACTCCGTACGGCCGGCCCTGGACCTGCTCGTCGATCCAGGCGAGATCGATCTCGAGCGATTCCGGCGTGTGCGCAACGGCACCCAGCACGCCGAATCCTCCTGCCTTGCTCACCTCCGCCACGACATCGCGGCAGTGACTGAAAGCGAACAGCGGGAATTCACACCCCACCAGGTCGCAGATCTTCGATTTCATGATGGTTTCTCCACAAAAACGTTCGTTGAAATGTTACTCGTTGAGATCGATGCCGAACCCGACCAGGTAGGTCACGTCACCTTTTTTCCGGCCCTCGGCCGGGTTGGTTTCGTAGTCATAGTCCACTTCCAGGTTGACGTACATGTCTCTCGGCAGATCCAGCCGCATGCCCGTTTTGGTATTGAAGATCTTGTTGGCGCGACCCTTGACAACACGCTGATAGTTCGTCTGCTGAAACAGTACCAGATCGTCGTCGAAGAACTCCTGCTCGTAGCGGATCGCACCCAGCACCGAGACGGATCGGTCGTTCTCGCCGTTGATCTCCTCGACGATCAGGTTCGGTCCCACGCTGAAGTTCAGCGTCCGCTTCGAGTCATCCCAGAAATGATAGCCCGGGCCGAGATAGAACTGACTGCGGCTGTCCAGGTCCCTGATGGGATCCTTTGCCCACGTGATCGAACCGCGCAGAAACCAGTCGTCATCGAAGGTCCACATGTCCTGATAGCCGACCTGTGTCTGGTTCTTGGTGACCTCACCTTCTGCCTGCGCTGCGTCACGCTGATACTCGAGCGTATGCCGGTGCTCGCCGAGCTTCAGCCCCCCGTGGATGAACACGCGGCCGGTGCTGGTGTTCGAGTTTCCTTTGGAGATGTTGGCACTGATGTCGCTTCTCAGATCCCAGTCGAAGAAATCCTCCAGCTCGGTCATGTTGTCGATGCTGGCGAGCGGGAGGGTGTTGCCGCCGTCCTCGATCTGCACCACGGGGCGCCCCTGGGCATCCAGCCCGAGACGCCCGAGCACCGTCTCGGTGCGGCGCCCTTCCCGGAACTCCACCTCAAAGGCCTCGTCGGTGTGGACATAGGCAACGTATTCCATGTCGACGGCATACTCGTCGCCATATTCCGGCTCGATGAAGATCTCTCCGTCCCAGATCTTCTTGACCTCGCCGGTGATACGATCGCCGTTCTTCATCATGACGTAGTCCGCCGCCTGTGCCGTGCTGGCGCACAGCACGGCGGCGCCAGCGAGCAGCACCGTCAGTCTTCGCATTCCTTTCTCCTCTCCAGTGGCTGCTCGGCAGTCCACCACGCGCGGTCTGCCACATCGCCGCGCCGAGGTCCAATCCACGCGGACCCGCCAACCCGCGGAACCGGGGTCTGTCGCGGTCGCCGGCCTATTGCATTCCCGTTGCCCGGCGCGGAAACTTTTCGCACCAGGGAGGGGGGCAGGATCATGGAAACCGCAGGCGCTGCGCTTTCGACGGGCCTTGCGCTGGTCGTCTCGACCCGCAAAGGCATCTTCTTTCTCCAGCCGGACACCGCCAGGCGTCAGTGGCAGCTCAGCGGTCCCGTGTTTCTCGGCCACATCGTCAACCATGCCGTGCTGGATCCGAGAGACGGCCGCACCCTGCTTGCCGCGGCGCGCACGGGACATCTGGGTCCTACCCTGTTCCGATCGGAGGATGCGGGTCAGACGTGGGAGGAGGCCCGGCGACCTCCGGCCTTCGATAAGGCCGGCGCCGGCGAGAAACCCCGAGTGCTCAGCCACACCTTCTGGCTGACCCCCGGTCACTCGAGCGAGCCGGGCACCTGGTACGCCGGCAGCTCGCCTCAGGCACTGTGGACGAGCCCGGACGGTGGGATCACCTGGAACAGCGTGCGGGGCTTCAACGACCATCCCGACTACGAGACGCGAACCGAGGATCCTCAGGCGGGCACCCCGGACGGACCGGTCCTGCACTCGATCCAGATCGACCCGCGGGATCCGGGACACATGTACTTCGGCCTGTCCGGCGGCGGTGTCTACGAGACGACGGATCACGGTGAGAACTGGCATCCGCTCAACCATGGCATGGCATCGCCCAATGCGGATCCGGAAACGGCGGGAATGGAAACCGCCTACGGCGACCTGGCCTGGAAGGAGATCGGCCCGCAGCACGACCCGCACTGCGTGCAGGTCCATCCTGCGAACCCGGACGTGCTCTACCAGCAGAATCACTGCGGCATCTACCGCCTCGAGCGCCCCGGCACGACCTGGGAGCGTATCGGCCGAAACATGCCGTCCGACGTAGGCGATATCGGCTTCGTGATGGGGGTGCATCCCCGCGATCCGGACACCTGCTGGGTGTTCCCCATGGACGGCACCGACGTCTGGCCGCGCACCAGCCCCGACGGACGGCCCGCCGTGTTCCGCACCCGGGACGCGGGCACCACGTGGGAACGGCAGGACAACGGTCTCCCGGATCGGGGCTGGTTCACGGTCAAGCGGCAGGCCATGTCCGTGGACGGCGAGGATCCGGCCGGCGTCTACTTCGGCACCACCTCCGGCGAGGTCTGGGGCAGCGCCGAGCAGGGCGAGTCCTGGTCCTGTCTGGCGGCCCACCTGCCGGAGATCTACGCCGTGGAAGCCGGCGTCGTCCGCTGATCG